>JBDTJD010000326.1:0-6045 GCA_039935975.1 Caldimonas sp. | reverse complement strand
GACGCCGCCACCGGCGCCGTGACCGAGCCGATCCATCTCTCGACGACCTTCGAGCGCGGCGCCGACGGCGGCTATCCGCACGGCTACATCTACTCGCGCAACCACAACCCGAACCGCAATGGCCTCGAGGCCGCGCTCGCGGCGCTCGAAGGCGGCGCCGCCTGCGCCGCCTTCGGCTCCGGGCTGGCAGCGGTCACCGCCATCTTCCAGGGATTGCAGCCGGGCGATCACGTCGTCGCGCCTAAGGACATCTATCACGGCACCGCCAACGTGCTGAAGCACCTGTTCGCCAAATGGCAGGTGAGCGCGACCTTCGTCGACATGACGCGCCTGGCCGACATCACCGAGGCGCTCCGCAAGGAGACCCGCATCGTCTGGATCGAGACGCCGTCGAATCCGCTCCTGCAGTGCGTCGACATCGCTGCCGTCGCCGACATCGCCCATCGCGCCGGCGCCCGCGCCGTCGCCGACAACACCTTCGCCTCGCCGGCGCTGCAACGCCCGCTCGACCTCGGCTGCGACCTGGCGATGCACGCCACCACCAAGTACCTCGGCGGCCGAAGCGACGTGCTCGGCGGCGCCGTCATCTCGCGCGCCGACGACGAGGCGTTCGCGCAGGTCCGCACGGCGCAGCTCTACGGCGGCGCGGTGCCTTCGCCCTTCGACTGCTGGCTCGTGATGCGCAGCCTGCCGACGCTGCCCTGGCGGATGCAGGCGCATTGCGCCAACGCCATGAAGGTCGCGACCTTCCTTGCCGGACACGCCAGGGTCTCGGCCGTGCACTACCCGGGCCTCGAAGGCAATGCCTTCCATGCCGTCGCGAAGAAGCAGATGTCCGGCTTCGGCGGGATGCTGTCGTTCGAGGCGAAGGGCGGCAAGGGTGCGGCGATGGCCGTCGCCGCGCACGTCGAGATCTTCACGCGCGCGACCAGCCTGGGCGGCGTGGAGAGCCTGATCGAGCACCGCGCGTCGATCGAGGGGCCGGAGAGCAGGACGCCGCAGGGCCTGCTGCGCATGTCGGTGGGCCTCGAGCATGCCGACGACCTGATCGACGATCTGGCGCAGGCACTCGACCGCGCCGCCTGACGGGGCGGCGGCGGCATGGCCGCCTTGGTCATGCTGGCGCTGCGGCTCGGCTCTCGCTCAGCCGGAGCCGGGAGTTGCGCGCCCGGGGCGCATCGACGTGGACTTCGCCGACACGACGCACCTAGCTGCACTTGAGGATGCGCCCGCCCTCGTGCGCCCCTATAAAGCGACATGGAAAAGGGGCTCGCATGAAGGTCGGCACCCGCAGCGATCTCGATCGTCGCCAGTTCGTCCTGGGCGGCGCCGCTCTGGCGGGCTCAGCGGTTGCAGGTTGCTGCTCGGTCCCGCCACAGACCCTGGCGGGCGTCTGCACGTCGACGCCGGAGCCGTTGCTGGCGGGGCCGGAAGTCATGCGCGCCTGGGCAGGATCCGCGCGCCACTTCGACGCCCACACGCACTTCTTCAACGCTGCCGATGTGCCGGTCGAGCAGTTCCTTGCCAGGTCGGTCGCCCACTCGATCCAGGACGAGCGAGTGCGCCAGCTCGTCATCGCCCTTGCTCCGGTCGCCGCTGCGCTGGCCTATCTGGCGCCGACTCCGCAGGCGGAGATGTCGGCGCTGTGCGACGCCACAGGCGGCCAGCGTCCCTCGATGCTCTCGGGTACGAGTGGCCTAGACGCCGCGATCGAGCTGCGTCGCGAGAAGACCGCCGACGCGCTCTACGACGAGATCGTGCGTCGCTCGACCGCCATCCCCGCCATCGTCGACGGCGCCGTCGAGCGCACTCGTCGGCTGCAGCCCGATTCGCTTTTGCTGCGCCGGTCGCCATCGGGCTTCAGTCGCGACTTCGTGCGCGATTCCCTGAGCCTGGGCGCGAGCAGCCGTGACGCGACAACCCAGCGCCTGCAGCCTTATTCCCTGAACACGCTTCGCCTCGAGGACGTGCAGCTGGCGCAGATCCGAAGCGCCCTCCAGTTCGTCGGCTTCATGCTGGCGCCGAGGCATCACAACCTGCGAACGTTCATCCAGCGCTTCGCCGAAGGGTCGCCGGCCACGCCGATCTCCGGCTGCTTCGCCGCGATGGTCGACTTCAATTACTGGCTCGATTGTCCGGCCCGCGCCTCGAACATGCGCGACCAGGTGCTGGTGCACGAGCAGATGGCGTTGTTGTCGGGCGGCTTCCTGATGCCCATCGTCGGCTACAACCCGTGGGTCGACATCGCCGAGAGCGATGCCTCGATCGAGACGGTGAAATGGGCCGTTCTCGAGCACGGCTGCGTCGGCGTGAAGATCTATCCGCCGATGGGCTACTACCCGTACGGCAACGAAGGCCACCCCTTGGCCGGGTCGAGCGAGCAACGCCCCGACCTCAAGCTGCTCGACCTCAAGCTCGCCCGGCTCTATGCGACCTGCGAGGAGCTCGACATCCCCGTCATGGCGCACGACAACCAGTCGAACGGCCGCGACGCCGCTTCCGATGGTCTGGCGGCGGTGACCGGCTGGAACTGGGCCGATCGCCAACTGAGCAACCTGAAGGCGCTGCGCGTCAACGCCGGTCACTTTGGCGGCGCTCGAGTCCATGGCGACGGCGCAGACGGCGACTGGACGCTCGGATTCATCCGCCTGATGCAGTCGTCCACCCGGCTGAGGCTCTACGGCGACCTGGGCTTCTGGGACGAGCTGGTGACCGTGCCGGAGGTGCAGACCCGGCTTCGCGACTTCATGTCGATCCGCCTGGGCGGCGCGGCGACCGTGGCCGACCGGACGCTTTACGGGAGCGACTGGCTGATGCTCAGCCAGACCCCCGGCTGGGAGGGCTACGCGGACGGTGTCGCCAAGGTGCTGAAAAGCTATGACCACGACGGGTCGATCGCGCGGCGCGTTCTCGGCGACAACGTGCTGGAGTGCTATGGGTTGCAGGTTGGATCCAGCCGGAAGAACCTGGACCGGATGCTGACGTACTGCTCGAAGCCCGGACGCACCTTGCCGGGCTGGATGCTGCCGACGCCATGACGCGCGCGCCCTCGCCGGCAGGCGTCGCTCATGCTATTCCCCGATGGGCAAGCGGGCGCCCCGGTGCAGACTCGCCTGCTCTCCCGTGGCGCCGGTGGGGGCGCCGCGATGTGCACGTCCGGGCTGGAACGATCGTCGATTCGATGCCTTTGCTTCCGCTGTGGAACACCGAGTCGATGGCCCGCGCGTCCAACGCCGTGCTGCTCGGCGTGCTGGTCGCACTGGTCGGCCTGCTTGTCGCGGCGACGCCCGTCGGAGAGGAACTCGAGGAGAACTTCGGCCTGCAGTGGCTTTTCGCGGCCCGCGGCCCGGTCGCGGCCCCGAGCGACGTGGTCATCGTCGCGATCGACGAGAAGTCCTCGCGCGACCTGTCCCTCCCGGAAAGACCGAGCGCCTGGCCGCGCGCGCTGCACGCCGAGCTGGTTCGCTATTTGGCCCGGGCAGGAGCGAAGGTGGTGGCGTTCGACCTGACCTTCGATTCGCCGGGCGCCCGGCCGGAGCAGGATCAGGAGTTCGCCGAGGCGATACGGTCCGCCGGCAATGTCCTGCTCGCGGAGTCGATTCGCCGCGACACGCTGCGCATCCAGGGGCCGGGTAGCGCCGCGACAAGTGCCGTCGTGGAGAGCCGGGCATCACCGATCGAATCCCTCGAGCAGGCGGCTCACGGCAGCGCTCCCTTCATGTTGCCGAAGGATTCGCGCGTCGATACCTACTGGGCCTTCCTCGACCCGACGCGCTTGACGCCCACGCTGCCGGTGCTGGCCTTCCACCTTTTCGGTCATGACGTGTTCCAGGACCTGTTCGCAGATCCCGCCCGACCCTCGGACGCGGGGGCCCGTTTCGATCGCCTCGCGCCGAGCCGCAGCCAGCGCGAGCAGTGGGCGCGGCGTCTCGAGGGCGTGCCGGCGACGGCAACGCCGGCGCAACACACGCGTCTCGGCCACACCCTGATCGACCTCTACGAGGCACCCGAAAGCCAGTACCTGAACTTCTACGGCCCGCCGCGAACGATTGCGACGGTCTCGTATTCGGACGTCATGGGCGCAGCACGCGCACCAGGCTCAGCCCCCGTGGGACCGACAAGCGATTCGACGTTTCGGGGCAAGGCGGTCTTCATCGGCTACGCGGCAGCGACGCCGGCCGGACAGGATCGCCTGCGCGACGACTACCGGACCGTGTATTCCGAAGCCAACGGGCTCGACCTGAGCGGCGTGGAAATCGCGGCGACCGCGTTCGCCAACCTGGTCGACGGTCGTGTCGTGCGACCGGTCGGTCTAGGCTGGCAACTGTCGATCGTCGCTGCCTGGGGGCTGGCGCTCGGATTCGTCTGCCGGCTCGCCCGCCCGATCTTCGCGTCCATGATCGTCGTCGCCGCCTGCGCGGGCTATCTGTGGCTCGTGCTCGAGCGCTTCGCCGATGCGTCGATCTGGCTGCCGTCGGTCATTCCGGTCGCGGTGCAGAGCTCCCTGGCCCTGTTCGCGGGGCTCTGGCTCAACTATCGCGACACAAAGCGGGAGCGCGAGGGGATCAAGCGGGCGTTCGGCTTTTTCCTGCCGCGAACGGTCGTCGACCAACTGTCGCGCAGCCTCGGACCGATGACGAGCGGCAACCGGGTGCTGTTCGGCGCGTGCCTGTCGACGGACGCCGAGAAGTACACGACGCTGGCCGAGCAGACCGAGCCCGGCCGGCTGGGCGAGCTGATGAACGAGTACTACGCCCATCTGTTCGTGCCGGTCGAGCGCTCCAAGGGCGTGGTGGCCGACGTCGTCGGCGATTCGATGGTGGCGGTGTGGGCCAGAACCAGCTCGGACATCGACGTGCGCCGGAGCGCCTGCTTGGCGACGCTGGAGATCGCACGGTCGCTGGACGAATTCAACGCGTCCGGCATCGGCGAAAGGCCACCGCTTCTCACTCGTTTCGGGCTGCACTCGGGCGACATGCTCTTCGGCAACATCGGCGCATCGAAGCACTACGAGTACCGGGCCGTGGGCGATATCGTCAACACGGCTTCACGAATACAGGGGCTCAACAAGGTCCTCGGCACCCGAATTCTCGCCTCCGCAGAGTCGGTGCAGGGCCTGGACGAGTTCACGTTCAGGCCGCTCGGCTCGTTCCTCCTCGCCGGCAAAGCCAGAGCGGTGTCGATCGTCGAATTGCTGGGCTGCTGGAGAGAGGCCGACGCCGACAGCGAACAGCGCGACCGTCACCGCGAGTTTGCCGCGGGACTTGCGGCCTTTTCGGAGCGCCGTTGGGAAGATGGCGCCGAAGCATTCGCACGCCTTCTCGCAGTCGACCCAGACGATGGACCGTCCAGCTTCTACGCAGCGCGATGCAAGCAGCTGGCACTCCGCCCGCCCGCAGCCGATTGGTCCGCGACGCTCAGGATCGAGAGCAAGTGAACGCGCCCCGCGGCCGCGAGTGCTCTATGCGGAACGACTCCGACGGTGTAAGCTTTTCGCGCGCCCTGAACAGACGGCGGCCCATGGCGCTCGCGACGGGTCCACGCAAGAACATGTTCATGGGGCACTCGGGGGCAGTGATGGCCAGTGCCGGATGGAGCAAGAGCATTTCGGCCCGTTTCATCCGGATGTCCTTGTCCGGCACCGGGTTCGTCGCCCTGCTGTTGCTGGCTTGGACCGGCGCGACGCGCGCGGCCGAATGCCCTGTTCCGCTCGCCCAGCTCGTCCTCGTCAAAGGCAGCGTCGAGCTGGTGCGCCAAGGTGGCCTGCGCCCAGTCGTCGCGGAGGCGAATGCCGGGCTCTGTACCGGCGACACTGTAATCGTCCATATGCGCAGCCAGGCGGCGCTGCTGTTGTCTAACGCCACCGTCGTCCGTCTCGACCAGGGCACGACGGTCACCCTCTCATCCTCATCGGGCGAGCGCGCGGCACTCCTCAACGTGGTCTCCGGAGCGATCTACGTCATCAGTCGGACACCTCGACCGTTTCGGGTCAGAACGCCCTTCATCAACGCCAACGTTGAAGGAACGGAATTTCTTGTCGAAGCA
>JBDTJD010000325.1:0-2581 GCA_039935975.1 Caldimonas sp. | reverse complement strand
CGACCCACTGCCGGTACGGCTTGGCCGAAGCGAACTGGTTCTTCAGCTCCTCGTCGTCGACGATGCGGCCTTGGTCGAAATCGATCAGGAACATCTTGCCCGGCTGCAGGCGCCACTTCTTGACGATCCGGTTCTCCGCGATCATCGGCAGCACGCCCGACTCCGACGCCATCACGACCAGGCCGTCGTCGGTGACGATGTAGCGCGCAGGGCGCAGGCCATTGCGGTCGAGCGTCGCACCGATCTGCCGGCCGTCGGTGAAGACCATCGCGGCCGGACCGTCCCACGGCTCCATCATCGCCGCGTGGTATTCGTAGAAGGCACGGCGGCGCGGGTCCATTGCCGTGTGCTGCTCCCACGCCTCGGGGATCATCATCATCACGGCGTGGGCGAGCGAATAGCCGCTCATCGTCAGCAGCTCGAGCGCGTTGTCGAAGGTTGCGGTGTCGCTCTGCCCCTCGAAGGTGATCGGATAGAGCTTCTGCAGGTCGGCGCCGAGCACCGGCGACTTCATCACGCCCTCGCGTGCCCGCATCCAGTTGAAGTTGCCCTTGACGGTGTTGATCTCGCCGTTGTGCGCGACCATCCGATAGGGATGCGCGAGCGGCCACTCGGGGAAGGTGTTGGTCGAGAAGCGCTGGTGCACGAGCGCGAGGGCGGAGATGCAGCGCGCGTCGGCCAGATCCTTGTAGTACCTGCCGACCTGGTTGGCGAGGAGGAGCCCCTTGTAGATGATCGTGCGGCAGCTCATGCTCGGCACGTAGTACTCGCGGCTGTGCGTGAGCTTAAGTGCCTGGATGGCGCTCGATGCGGTCTTCCTGATCACGTAGAGCTTTCGCTCGAGCGCGTCGGGAACGATGACGTCCGGGCCACGGCCGATGAAGATCTGGCGCAGCACCGGCTCCTTGGCGCGCACGGTGGGCGACATCGGCATCTCGGCGTCGACCGGCACGTCGCGCCAGCCGAGCACCACCTGCCCTTCGGCCCTGACGGCGCGCTCGAGCTCCTGCGTGCAGGCCAGCCGCGAGGCGTGCTCCTTCGGCAGAAACACCATGCCGACCCCGTACTCGCCCGGTGCGGGCAACGTGATGCCCTGCGCAGCCATCTCGGCGCGGAAGAACTCGTCGGGGATCTGGATCAGGATGCCGGCGCCGTCGCCCATCAGCGGATCAGCCCCGACGGCGCCGCGGTGGTTCAGGTTCTCGAGGATCTTCAGACCCTGCTGGACGATCGCGTGCGATTTCCGGCCCGCGATGTGGGCGACGAAGCCGACACCGCAGGCGTCGTGCTCCTGCCCGGGAGCGTAGAGTCCCCGGGCAGAAGCGAGCTCCACCTCGGCGCGCGGCGCGACCCGTTCGTTGTCGATCTCAGCCACGGCGTGTCCCTCGTCTGCGCACGAGGGTGAAGAATACCGCAGCGCAGCATTCCCGAGCCGGCCAGGCGGTACTCAGTAGCTTCGGCCGGAGGTGCGCGCACCCCGATTGATGGGCATGAATTCCACCTCGATCCGGATCTGGCTCTTTACCGGGCGACCCCCGGCCATTCCGGGAGCGAAGCGGGCCCTGGCGAACGCTTCGATCGCCGCCTGCTCGAACACGCCGGGCGGGTTGGCGCGGACCACGGCCGCCTCGTCGACGTGCCCCGTCTCGCTGATGAGAAGACGCAGCACGACCGTTCCCGATCGAAGGCGCACCGTGTCCGGATATTCGGGATCGATCTCGTCCAGCGGCCGCGGACCGGGGTCGAGCTGCGTGCCGAAGGCGTAGTCAGGCGCAGCGGAAAGGGCGTCGCTTGCCGGCGCGGCGGGATCGGCACGGGCTCTCGCGCTGCGTGTCGGGCGCTCTTCCTTGCGCTCGCGCAGACCCTCGGCGTCGGCGACCGCCCGAGCCAGGGGCTTGGGCGGAGGGCTCTCCCGTGGCTGCGTCGCAGGCACCGCCGACGGCACGGGCACCGCGTCGGGCATCGTCGACGCCGACGGATCGGTCGCGGCGGTTTCGCTCGAGGCCGGTTGCAGGATCCGGACAGCCAGAAAGGACGGAGCCGATGCAGCAGACAACCGCCCGCCCGAGACACCGGGCCGAAGAATCAGCGCCGCCGCGTGCAGCGCGATCGCCGCAGCGACCGCGCCCATGAAGCGAGGCATGCGGGGCGTGGGACCCGGCGCCCACGCCCTCCTCTGTATCCAGAACACGGGCGCTGTGTCCTGACGATCTCCCGCGCCGACCCTACTGGGTAATTTCGCGCCAGCTGGTCCGCCTGCCCTGCGGCGGCGGAGGCGGCGGATTGATGTCCCTGTTGACGCTGCGACCCCGGCTGTCGCGGGTCATGCCGACATATCTCGGGTTGAAGCTTCCGGCCGGCGGCAGGAGCTGCAGCGTGTTGAAGCCCACGTTGATCGCATCGGAGAGGTAGCTCGACGTGATGATCGTCGGGTCGACAGTGGAGACCGGACCTCCCGTGCGGAAGTCGACCTGGGTGAACCAGGAATGTCCGCCGACATCACAAGGGATCAGCTTGGGCACGTTGCTCGTGAAGACCAGTGCGCCCAGGACCAGGTGCATCTCGACGTTGACCCGCTCGC
>JBDTJD010000324.1:0-2909 GCA_039935975.1 Caldimonas sp. | reverse complement strand
GCATTGTTTCAACCGCCGCGCCGAACTTGAGCGCGATAAGGGCTCGAAACGTCACTCAAATCTCGACAGGAGGGTGGACGAACGGTCGAGTGCATCCGGTTCGATGCGGCGCACGTAGAAGTCACCTCCTGCGCAGGACACCCCAGGCACGACACCACCAAGACAAGGACAGCTCCATGAAATTCAACAAGATCGCCGCGCTGGCTCTGGCCGCGACCGTCTCCGCCTTTGCCCTCCCGGCGACGGCCCAGGTCATGGTCGGCGGCGCACCGATGTACGCCAGCAAGGACATCATCGACAACGCCGTCAATTCGAAGGACCACACGACGCTGGTCGCCGCGGTCAAGGCCGCCGGCCTCGTCGACACGCTCAAGGGCAAGGGACCGTTCACGGTGTTCGCGCCGACCAACGCCGCCTTCGCCGCACTGCCCGCGGGCACGGTCGACACCCTGCTCAAGCCGGAGAACAAGCCGGCTCTCACCCAGGTGCTGACGTACCACGTCGTTGCCGGCAAGCTCGACAGCGCCGCGCTGATCAAGGCGATCGATGCGGGTGGCGGCAAGGCCACGCTCACCGCCGTTTCGGGCGGCACGCTCACCGCGACGAAGAGCGGCGGCACGATCATGGTGACCGACGAGTCGGGCGGCATGGCCCACGTCACGATCGCCGACGTCGTGCAGTCGAACGGCGTCATCCACGTCGTCGACAAGGTGCTGCTGCCGAAATAGGCGGCTGCGCTTTCCCCGGCAGCGCGGCTCGCCGCGCTGCCGTCTTCGGGCGGCCTGCGGGCCGCCTTTTCGCGCGTGGCTATCGGCCCGCTGTGGGCACGATCGAGACCGGTGCGATCGTCACGGCGGGCACCGGTGGTGCCGCGACGTTGGCCGGTGCTCCTGCCGTCGCAGGCGATTCGCCAAGGTCGACGGTGGCGGCGCCGTCGCCCTCGGCCGACTCGGGCTGAACCTTCAGCAGCCGTTCCTCGGCCTCGCGGTTCATGACGATGATGCTGATGCGCCGGTTCATGGGGCTCCGGGGGTCGGCCGCGACGAACAGGTTGCTGGAAGCCAGCCCCTGCACCAGCAGCATGTGCTCCTCGGGAAGTCCGCCGCCCACGAGCTCGCGCCGCGATGCGTTGGCGCGATCGCTCGAGAGCTCCCAGTTGCTGTAGCCGCGATCGCCGCCCGAGAACGGCTGGGCGTCGGTGTGGCCTTCGAGCGTGATCCGATTCGGCACGTCCGACAGGACGTGGCCGATCTCGCGCAGGAGCTCTCGCATGTACGGCTTGACGATGGCGCTGCCGCTGTCGAACATCGGCCGCGCCTGCTCGTCGACGATCTGGATGCGCAGGCCATCGCGGGTCATGTCGAGTCGGATCTGCGATTTCATCGCCGCCAGCTTCGGGCTCGCGTCGAGCACCGCCTCCACCTTCTTCTTCAGTTCGCGCAGCTTGGCGACCTCGGCACGCTTGTGCTCGGCCTCGAGCGACTTCATGTTGAGCAGCCGTTTCTTGACCTGGATGTCGCCGTCGCGCACCTGGCCGTTGCTGCGCGACAGATCGGTGCCGCCGCCGCGCACGACGCTCGACGAATCGCCCGAGCCGCTGCCGCCCATGAGCGAGACCTTGAGCGGCGCGTTGAAGAAGTCGGCGATGCCCTTCTTGTCGCCGTCGGTGGTCGAGCCGAGCAGCCACATGAGCAGGAAGAACGCCATCATCGCCGTCACGAAGTCGGCGTAGGCGATCTTCCACGCGCCGCCGTGGACAGCATGGCCGCCCTTCTTGACCCGCTTGATGATGATCGGCTGGAGCTTCTTCGAGTCGCCGGCCATGTCAGCTCCGCATCGGGGTCACTTCTTGCCCTTCACGTGGTCTTCGAGCTCGAGGAAGGTCGGCCGGTCGGCCGAGTAGAGAACCTTGCGGCCGAACTCGACCGCGACCTGCGGCGCGTAGCCCTGCATCGACGCGAGCAGCGTCGTCTTGATGCACTGGAGCTCCTTTGATCCCTCGTCGACCTTCTGCTCGATCAGCCCTCCGAGCGGCTCGACCACGGCATAGGCCAGCAGGATGCCCAGGAACGTGCCGACGAGGGCCGAGCCGATCATTCCGCCGAGCACCGCCGGCGGCTGGCCGACCGAGCCCATGGTGTTGACGACGCCGAGCACCGCCGCGACGATGCCGAACGCCGGCAGTGCGCCGGCCAGCCGCCCGAGCGCGGCCACCGGCCCGTGCGCCTCGTGGTGGTGGGTCTCGATCTCGCTGTCCATCAGGCTCTCGATCTCGTGCGCGTTGAGGTTGCCCGAGACCATCATGCGCAGGTAGTCGGTGATGAACTCGACGACGTGGTGGTCGGATCCCACGACCGCGTATTTCTGGAAGAGCGGCGACGAGTGCGGCTCCTCGACATCCTTCTCGATCGCCATCAGGCCTTCCTTGCGCGCCTTCTGGAGAATGTCGTAGAGGAGCGCCATCAGCTCCATGTAGCGCGCCTTCGAGTACTTCGAGCTCTTCAGCACCGTCGGCAGCGCGGCCAGGGTCGCCTTCAGGATCTTGGGCTGGTTGTTGACGGCGAAGGCGCCGAGCGCGCCGCCGAGGATCGCCATCAGCTCGGTCGGCAAGGCGTGGAGGATCACGCCGATGTTGCCGCCGTGCATGATGTAGGCGCCGAAGATGCAACCCAGCGCGACGGCATATCCGATCAGAACGACCATGGTGCTTCGAGGATTCCGTGTCGGCCGAAGCCGTGTGTCGCGCTGCCCGGGTTATCGGCGGCAAGCTCGGTGTCTTGAGTTTGCGTCGCCCTCGCCGGCCGCGATCGGCGCATCTGCACCGGAATTGCGGCGGAATAAAAAAGCGGGTCCCGAGGGACCCGCATTCAAAGCACAGGAATGTGCTGGAGGAGACAAGCAAGGACTAT
>JBDTJD010000323.1:0-3687 GCA_039935975.1 Caldimonas sp. | reverse complement strand
CGCCGCGGCTGAGCGCGGGTCGCGGGGACGGCGCCATGCAGCTCTACATCGGCAACAAGAACTATTCGTCGTGGTCGCTGCGCGCGTGGCTGCTGATGAAGCAGCTCGGCGTCGAGTTCGACGAGCGCCTGCTTCGCCTCGACGCGGCGGAAGGGTCGCCCTTCAGGGCAACGCTGCTGGCGATCGCGCCGACCGGCCGGGTGCCGCTGCTCGTCGACGACGGCTTCGCGGTCTGGGATTCGCTCGCGATTGCCGAGTACCTCGCCGACCGCTTTCCCGACAAGCGCATCTGGCCGGCCGACCGGCTCCAGCGCGCGCGCGCCAGGAGCCTTTGTGCGGAGATGCATTCGGGCTTCACCGCGCTGCGCACCCGTTGCCCGATGAACATCGAGCTCAAAATGCCCGAGGTCGGCGAGCGCGCCCTGCGCGAGTGGCCCGAGGTCGCTGCCGACCTGCGTCGCATCGACCAGATGTGGAGCGGGCAGCTGGCGGAGAGCGGCGGCCCCTTCCTGTTCGGCGCGTTCGGTGCGGTCGATGCGGTCTATGCGCCGGTGTGCTCGCGGATTGCCAGCTACGGCTTGCCGCTCGGTGCCAGCTCGCAGGCCTACCTCGAGCGCATCCTGACCTTGCCGGCGATGCTCGAGTGGAGCCGTGACGCGCGCACGGAGCGCGACTTTCTCGAGGAAGACGAGCCCTACCGCAAGCCCTAGCCGCGCCCGCGCGAGCCACGAACGCGGGCTCGACGAACGCGGCGAGCGCGAAAAAAAAGCGGGCCGAAGCCCGCTTGCGGATCGAAGAGCCTGTCACGCGGCACAGATGCGGCTTCAGCGCGGCGCGCGCCGGCGACGGGCGACGACGCCCATCGCGGCGAGGCCGGCAAGCATCAGCGCGTACGACTCGGGCTCGGGAACCGGCACGGTGATCGACTCGACCTTGACCGCCATGTCGTTGTAGTCGAAGTCGGTGCCGTCCTCGTAGGCGAAGACCCAGTTGGTCGACGTGCCGTCGCGGAAGGACACGACCCGGTCGGTGCGCGGATCCGGCGCGTTGAGCTGGTCGAGCGAGTAGTAGGTCTGGCTCGACGGCGAGGCCTTGAAGTAGAAGCCGAACGAGCTCGGGCTGACGAGCGCATTCGTGAACGAGCCGCAGTTGACGCGCACGCCGCAGCTCGAGATCACGGACGTGCCGACGTTGAGCGTGTTCCCGCTGAACGACAGCGCCGCGTTGTCGCCGGCGGTGGCGCCGCCCTTGAGCAGGTCGTAAGTGACGACGTTCGTGGTGTTGGTGCCGAACCAGATGCCGAACACCTGGGTGCTCGCGTTGGCCGTGAACTCGGCGACGAGGGTCGGGATCGTCGAGGCCGCGCTCGGCGTCGAGGATGCGAACATCCCCGCCGAGCTCTGGTCGGTGTTGACGTTGACGTGGCCGGGGCTGAACAGGCCGTCGACGATCGTCTGCAGGTTCTGCTCTCCGGACGGGGCGGCGTTGATCACCGAAGGGATGTTCGTGTTCTGCACGAAGGGCGCGGCGAAGGCAGGGGCGCCGGCGGCAAGACCGAGCAGCGCGACGAGGGACGTGAATTTCATGATCTCTCCGAAAGGTCGAGGGGTCGTTCATCGATCGCGATCGACGACGCGATGCAATGCACTTTAGGCACGCGCTCCTGGCCCCAACATCCCACGGATCCGGGGGAGAGCACCCGCGGCCACGGGGGTTTTGCGACCGTCCGTCCGCTTGTGATGGAGTAACGATTTGTGCGGGCGGTCCTAGACTCGCGCATGCAACGATTTCTGGTGGGCGGTGCAGTGCGCGATGCCTTGCTCGGTCGCGCGGTCGGCGATCGCGACTGGGTCGTGGTCGGCTCCGACGTCGAGCGCATGCGCTCGGCCGGATACCTCGCGGTCGGTCGCGACTTCCCGGTTTTCCTCCATCCCGAGACGCGCGAGGAGCACGCCCTCGCGCGCACCGAGAGGAAGACGTCGCCCGGCTATCACGGCTTCGAGTTCCACGCCGATCCGGGCGTCACGCTCGAGGAGGATCTCGCCCGTCGCGATCTCACGATCAACGCGATCGCCCAGGACGAGAGCGGCGTGCTCGTCGACCCGCATGGTGGCCTGCGCGACCTCGAGGCGAAGGTGCTGCGCCACGTCTCGCCGGCCTTCGCCGAGGACCCGGTGCGCATCCTCCGTCTGGCCCGCTTTGCAGCGCGCTTCACCGACTTCGAGGTCGCCGACGAGACGCGCGCGCTGATGCGACGGATGGTCGCCGACGGCGAGGTCGACGCCCTCGTCCCCGAGCGCGTCTGGCAGGAGGTGTCGCGCGGCCTGATGGAAGAAGAGCCCTCGCGCATGTTCGACGTGCTGCGCGATTGCGGTGCGCTCGCGCGTGTCCTTCCCGAGGTCGATCGCCTGTTCGGCGTGCCGCAGCGAGCCGACTACCACCCGGAGATCGACACCGGCGTGCACCTGATGATGGTCATCGACATGGCGGCACGCCTCGGCGCCAGCCTGACGGTGCGCTTCGCCTGCCTCGGCCACGACCTCGGCAAGGGCACGACGCCGGCCGACGTGCTGCCGCGCCACCTCGGCCACGAGCAGCGCAGCGTCGAGCTCGTGCGCCGGATGAGCGATCGGCTGCGCGTCGACAACGCCTGCCGCGCACTCGCCGAGATCGTCGCCCGCGAGCACGGCAACATCCATCGCAGCGGCGAGTTCGGCGCGGCGGCAATCGTGCGGCTGCTCGAGCGCTGCGATGCGCTGCGCCGGCCCGACCGCTTCGCCGAGGCGCTGCTCGCCTGCGAATGCGACGCGCGCGGTCGGCTCGGGCTCGAGGAGTCCGCGTACCCGCAGCGCCCGCGCCTGCTCGAGGCGCTGCGCCGCGTGCAGGCGGTCGACGCGACTGCAGTCGCCGCTGACGCGGCAGGGCGTGGTCTCGCCGGCCCCGCGGTCGGCGAGGCGATCCACGCGGCTCGCGTGCGCGCGCTCGAAGCGCCGCCGATCTAGCTCGCCGTCACAGGCGGTGCCGACGATCGCCGGTCACGAAGCCGATCGGCGCGAATCCCGGCAGGCCCTTGGCGAACGCGATGACCTTGAAGAGCTCGCCCATCTCGTGCTCGTGCACGAGTCGGGTCGCGTCGACGCGCTCGCGCACGTTGGCTCCGGCGAGCAGATCGGCGAAGCCGCAGTCGAGGAGGAAGCGCGCCTGCGAGGTGTAGCCGACGACGTCGAGCCCGGCGTTCTGGCCGGAGAGCGCGAGCGCGGTGAAGTCGAGGTGCGCGGTGATGTCCTTCAGGCCGATGTCGGCGAGCGGGTCGGTGTCGGCCCTGTGCGCGCGGTGGCACATCAGCGTGCCGCCCGAGCGCTGCGGGTGGTAGTACTCGTGCTCGGGAAAGCCGTAGTCGACGAGGAAGATCGCGCCGCGGCCGAGCCGGTCGGCGAGGGTCGCGACGAAGGCCTCGGCCTGCGGATGCAGCTCGGTCGTGCTGTCTGCGGGGAAGGCGTCATCGACGGGCGGGCGCTTGTCGCCCGGCCGATCGCTCCACGCGAATCCGGTGTCATCACCGTCTCGGACGACGCCGCGCTCGAGCCACGAGGCACCATCGAAATGGATCAGCTCGACCGGCATCGCGTCGAGAACCTCGTTGCCGACGACGGCACCGTCGAGCGATTCGGGCAGCGCGTCGAGCCA
>JBDTJD010000322.1:0-6566 GCA_039935975.1 Caldimonas sp. | reverse complement strand
GGCGTGAAGCGGCGCTCGATGACCTCGGCCGAGACCTCGGGCACGGCGTCTGTGCGCATGTAGCTCTCGGCGTTCGGCACCGGCAGCGCGAACACCGCCTCGACCTGCTTGACCATCAGGTTGTGGTCGAGCTCGGAAAGCGCCTGGCCCTTCAGCGACTCGGCGTGCGCGGGCAGGAGCTTGCCGTAGAACGCCTTTTGCGCCGGCTCCGGCCAACCGATGAGGCGAATGCCTTCGTTCAGGTCCTTCATGAGCGGCGGCAGCTGCATCAGGAACTTCTTCCTGAACATCGGCGAGCCCTTGGGCTGGATGCTCATCACGAGGTCGGTGCCGACACGCCGATAGCGCCTGGCGCGGTCGGAGTCGGCGCCGTCGCGCCGCGTTGCCAGCACGAGCGCCTGGCTCCAGACCTGGGACAGGAACGTGAGCAGATATTCGGGCAGGTGGAGCGCGTTGAGCGAGCCTTGAAGCTGCAGCATGTAACGCTGCTGGATGCGCAGCTCCGACTCCTTGGCGTCGAGCATCGACGCCGTGCCCGTCTGCTCGACGACGCCCTCGTTCTGCTCGGCGATGAAGCGCTCGAGCTCCGTGACCTTGGTCGCGTAGAGCTCGATCTGGTCGAAGTCGCCTTCGACGATCTCGTCGACGAGCTTCCTGACCCGGGACAGGAATTTGGCACCGGGGCCAACGTCGAACTCGTCGAAGGCGTTGGCAAGCGACGCGATCCGGTTGATGAAACGTCGCACCGGATGGCGCCGGGTCGAGAAGAATGTGGCGTCGCTGAGGGCCACGCGCAGCACGGGCAACTGCAGACGCGCGATCTCGCGCGCCATCTGCGGCGGCACGCGCGAGTCGGAAAGGATCTGGTCGAAGAGGCTGCCGACGACGTCGATCACCATGTGATCGAGCTTGCCGGTCGAGGCCTGGACGAGCTCTTCGCGGTGGGCCCGGATGAGGTTGACGGCCATCAGCCCGGTGAGCTCCTCGCCGAGCTGGGCGCCGCCGCCGGCTCCGTCGGTCAGCGACGGTCCGCCGCGCGACGATTCGGCGCCGGCGCCGACGCCACTGCGCGAGCCGAGCGTGCTCCTGTCGGCGTCGCTCGTGCTGCCGGCGTAGCGCGATGCCGCGCCGGCCGGCATGCGCTGCCCCGCTGCGACGCCGAATCGTCCGGGCGGCGTCGGGCCACCGGACAGACGGGGCGGGTCGAGCTCGCCCGGCTGGCTGGCGATCGCGGTCAGGCGCCGAAGCAAGGTCATGAGCTGCTGGTCGGCGGCGGCATTCACCCGCGCCCGCGAGGCGCCGGCCCGCGACGCCGTCTCGCCGTCGCGGACGCTCTCGACGGCCGGCGCGCGCCCCGGCGGGAAGGCGGTCGCGAGCGCACGTCGATGGGCGGCGAGCAGATCCATCTCGCTGTGGGCGCCGGACACCGAGTCGATTTCACCGTAGGCGCCGCCGCGCGAGGAGAGGCGGCCGTCGCGCAAACTCTGGTAGCCGGACTCGGCGCCGCCGACATGGAAGCCAGGCCCTTCGACCGTGCGCACCGTGAGGCTCACCGGTCGCACGCCCCGCTCCTGAAACATGCGCAGGACATCCTCGTAGCACTTCGGCATGACCTGCGCCATGGCTGGCCCGAGCTCGCGCGTGAGGAGGCGCCGGCTCTCCTGCTCGCCCGAGATCGCCTCGATGCCCCGGTGCAGCGACGCGCCGATGATCTCGGCCCGGATCGGATTTCGCTCGTCATCGGCCCGGCCGAGGCCGAGCAGCGCCCCGGTGTACGCCGCAAGGTCGCGCAGCTGCCCTTCGCACTCGTGCGAGATCAGCTGGCCGAGGCGCACGAAGTTCATCTGCTCCTCGACCTCCTTCTCGCCGACGAGACTGAGCGACTGCCAGTCGGCCGACTCGAGCTTTCGCTTGGTGTCGGCCCGAGGCTGGAGCTCCTTGGTGACCTTCTCGCGCAGTGCTTCGAAGAAGGCGTTCTGGAACGAGCCGAGATTCCTGCGCAGCTCCTGCTGCGTGAAGATGATCTGGTCGCGCTCGGAGATCTTGGTCGAACTCTGCGCCAGCACCGTGAAGCTCTCGACCACGTGAGTGACCGCCGACGTCGCCGCCGTGCGAATCAGATTCAAGGCCGCGTCGAGCGTGGCCTGGGCGCGGGAGTCGATGGGATTCATCGGTGCGTCGGGCCGATGGCGGCGGCAATTTCCTCGAAAGCGGGCGAAGGCACTCCTAGTATGAGCCCAAAGATCGTGCTTCCGCCCGGCACTGCGTCACGGTCCGGCGCGACCCGGCGGTGGTTGGAACCGCCGCCTCAGCGGCGCAGCGAATCGCGGATCTCGCGCAGCAGGACGACTTCTTCCGGGGTCGGCGGAGTGACCTTGGGAGTCGTCTCGCGCATGCGGTTGACCTGCTTGACCATGATGAAGATGATGAACGCGAGGATGATGAAGTTGAGCGCCACGGTGATGAAGTTGCCGTACGCGAAGAGCGGCACGCCGGCCTTGGTGAGCGCTTCGTAGGTCATCGGCCCGTTGTAGTTGGGCGGCGGCGACGAGAGCATGAGGAAGTAGTTCGAGAAGTCCAGTCCGCCGAAGATTCGGCCGACGACCGGCATGATGAGGTCCTTGACCAGCGAGTCGACGATCTTGCCGAAGGCAGCGCCGATGATCACGCCGACGGCGAGGTCGACGACGTTGCCCTTGGATGCGAACTCCTTGAACTCGCTGAAAAAACTCATCTTGTGTCTCCTTGCATTTTTTTGGAATCGGAACTCGGTGAATGAGACGCGGCGCCGATTCCGGGGCCAACGAGTATTGCCCGCCCGGCCCGCATGTCAACCCATCCGGCGGCAGCGGCCCGCGCCCGACGTGTCCGCTAGAATTCCCGGTTGACTTTCCGCTGTCTCGTTCGAGATGTGTCCAGCGACATGAGTGACCAACAAGCATGAGTGACCAGAAGATCGATGGTGGCAAGCGCACCTGGATCATCGCCTCGAGTTGCGCAGGCGCCGTCGGGGCAGGCTTTCTGGCCGTGCCCTTCGTCAGTGGCTTCCAGCCGTCCGAGCGGGCGCGAGCCGCCGGAGCTCCGGTCGAAGCCGACATCAGCGCCCTCAAGCCCGGCGAGCAAATGACCGTTGAGTGGCGTGGCCAGCCGGTCTGGATCATCAAGCGCACGCCCGAGCAGCTCGCCGAGCTCCCCAAGCTCGACAGCAAGCTGGCCGATCCGAAGTCGCTGCGCAATCCCGATGAATTCACGCCGCCCTACGCGCGCAACGAAGACCGGTCGATCAAGCCCGAGATCCTTGTCGTGGTCGGCATCTGCACCCATCTCGGCTGCTCGCCGACCGACAAGTTCGTGCCGGGTCCGCAGCCTTCGCTGCCCGACGACTGGGCGGGCGGGTTCCTGTGCCCCTGCCACGGCTCGACTTTCGACATGGCCGGCCGCGTCTACAAGGACAAGCCGGCACCCGACAACCTGCGGGTACCGCCCTACATGTTCCTGTCGGACAGCAGGATCCTCATCGGAGAGGACAAGCGTGCCTGAGCAGCATCCCCCGATCTCCCGGAGCTCGATCCATGGCTGAAATGCAAACCGCGCCGCCCGGCGCAGGCGCCGGGAAACGGCTGCTGACCTGGGTCGACAACCGGTTCCCGCTGTCCAAGCTCTACAACGAGCACCTGGGCGAGTACTACGCGCCGAAGAACTTCAACATCTGGTACGTCTTCGGGTCGCTCTCGCTGCTCGTGCTGGTGATGCAGATCCTCACCGGCATCTTCCTGACGATGAACTACAAGCCGGATGCGGCGAAGGCGTTCGAGTCTGTCGAATACATCATGCGCGACGTGCCGTGGGGCTGGCTCGTGCGCTACATGCATTCCACGGGCGCGTCGGCGTTCTTCATCGTCGTCTACCTGCACATGTTCCGCGGCCTGATCTACGGCTCCTACAAGAAGCCGCGCGAGCTGATCTGGCTGTTCGGCTGCGGCATCTTCCTGTGCCTGATGGCCGAGGCGTTCATGGGCTACCTGCTGCCCTGGGGCCAGATGAGCTACTGGGGCGCGCAGGTGATCGTCAACCTGTTTTCCGCCGTGCCCTTCATCGGCCCCGACCTGGCGCTGCTGATCCGCGGCGACTACGTGGTCGGCGACGCGACGCTCAACCGCTTCTTCAGCTTTCACGTCATCGCCGTGCCGCTTGTGCTGCTCGGCCTCGTCGCCGCGCACATCATCGCCCTGCATGAGGTCGGCTCGAACAACCCCGACGGCGTCGAGATCAAGGCCACCAAGGATGCCAACGGCCATCCGCTCGACGGCATCCCGTTTCATCCGTACTACTCGGTGCACGACCTCTACGCGGTGAGCGTGTTCCTGTTCATCTTCAGCGCAGTGCTCTTCTTCGCGCCGGAGGGGGGCGGCTACTTCCTCGAGTTCAACAACTTCATCGAGGCCAATCCGCTCAAGACGCCGGCGCACATCGCCCCGGTGTGGTACTTCACGCCCTACTACTCGATGCTGCGCGCCACCACCGACGTGATGGTCAACATCCTCGTGGTCCTCCTCGGCCTCGGCGCCGTCCTGGCCATCCTGCGCGGCGGGTTCAGGGGCGTGGCCAAGATCGCGATCGCGGTCGCGGCGATCGTCGCCGTGTTCCTGCTCAAGACCTTCGACGCCAAGTTCTGGGGCGTCGTCATCATGGGCGGCGCGGTCATGATCCTGTTCGTGCTGCCATGGCTCGACCGCAGCCCGGTGAGGTCGATCCGCTACCGCCCCGGCTGGCACAAGTACGTCTACGGCGTCTTCGTCGCGTTCTTCCTCGTTCTCGGCTACCTCGGCTCGCAGCCGCCTTCGGCGACCGCCAACTACATCTCGCAGGCGGGCACGCTGGTCTACTTCGGCTTCTTCGTGCTGATGCCGTGGTGGAGCCGCATGGGCACCTTCAAGCCGGTGCCGAGCCGCGTCACCTTCAAGGGTCACTGACCGTTCGCGCGAAGCGCCTCACGATGAAACAATTCCTGCTCCGCCTGCTCGTCGCCGTCGGTCTCGCATCGACCTTCCTGGCGGCCCACGCCAACGAAGGCGGCTATCCGTGGGACAGCTTTCCGCGCGAGAAGATGACCGATCGTGCGTCACTCCAGAACGGCGCCAGGATCTTCGTCAACTACTGCCTGAACTGCCACTCGGCCTCGTACATGCGCTACAACCGCCTGCACGACATCGGCCTGACCGACGCCGAGATCAAGCAGAACCTGCTGTTCGCCACCGACAAGGTCGGCGACACCATGCACATCACGCTCGACCCGAAGCAGGCCAAGGCCTACTTCGGCGCCGCGCCGCCGGATCTGTCGGTCATCGCCCGTTCGCGCGCCGAGATGGGCAAGGGCAGTGGCGCCGACTACATCTACACGCTCTGGCGCACCTTCTATCGCGACGACACCCGGCCGACCGGCTGGAACAACCTGGCCTTTCCACAGATCGCCATGCCGCACGCACTCTGGACGTTGCAGGGCGAACGGCGCGCGAAGTTCGTCGAGGCCAAGGATCCGCACGAGGAAGGCAAGACGACCGAGCGCTTCGCCGGCTTCGAGCAGATCACGCCGGGCACGCTCACCGACCTCCAGTACGACGAAGCGGTGGGCGACCTCGTCGCCTACCTCCAGTGGATGGGCGAGCCTGCCCAGGCCGACCGCGTCCGCATCGGCGTGGGCGTCCTGATCTTCTTGGGCCTGCTCGTTCTGATCACCTGGCGGCTGAACGCGTCGTACTGGAGAAACGTTCACTAGCCCTGCTGCCGCCCGAGCCGGCGGCACGTCCGAGGCGAAGCCGGCCACGAGCCCGCTTCGCCTTCTGCATTTTTCGTATCCCTGGGAGTCTCGATCATGATGGTCCTCTATTCCGGCACCACCGACCCGTATTCGCACCGCTGCCGGTTCGTGCTGTTCGAAAAGGGCATGGACTTCGAGATCCGCGATGTCGATCTCTTCGCCAAGCCCGAAGACATCGCGCTGATGAATCCGTACAACGAGGTGCCGATCCTCGTCGAGCGCGATCTCATCCTCTACGAGTCGCACATCATCAACGAGTACATCGACGAGCGTTTCCCGCACCCGCAGCTGATGCCGGGTGACCCGGTGGCGCGAGCCCGCGTGCGCCTGTTCCTGTTCAACTTCGAGAAGGAGCTCTTCGCGCACGTCAATGTGCTCGAGGGCCGTGGCGTCAAGGGCACCGACAAGCAGCTCGAGAAGGCACGCTCGCAGATCCGCGACCGGCTGACCCAGCTTGCGCCGATCTTCCTGAAGAACAAGTACATGCTCGGCGACGACTTTTCGATGCTCGACGTCGCGATCGCGCCGCTGCTCTGGCGCCTCGACTACTACGGCATCGACATGTCGAAGAACGCCGTCCCGCTTCTCAAGTACGCCGAGCGGATCTTCTCGCGTCCGGCCTACATCGAGGCGCTCACGCCTTCCGAGAAGGTGATGCGCAAGTAGGACGCTGCGATCACTCGAGCCGGGAACACGCCATGACGTCGCCGATCGCTCCCGCCACGGCCGGCACGTCGACGCGGCCGTA
>JBDTJD010000321.1:0-8354 GCA_039935975.1 Caldimonas sp. | reverse complement strand
TCGCGACCGGCTTCGTCGTCGACGACGCCATCGTCGTGCTCGAGAACACGGCGCGCCACATCGAGGCCGGCATGGGCCGGATGAAGGCGGCGCTGCTCGGGGCGAAGGAGGTCGGCTTCACCGTGCTCTCGATCAGCGTCTCGCTGGTCGCCGTGTTCATCCCGCTCCTCTTCATGCAGGGCCAGGTGGGGCGCCTCTTCCGCGAGTTCGCCATCACGCTGTCGGCGGCCGTGATGATCTCGCTCGTCGTCTCGTTGACGACGACGCCGATGATGTGCGCCTGGCTGCTCGACAGCGGCGGCGCGACCGACGCGAAGCGGCCGGGCCGGCTGGCGCGCTGGGCCGAAGCGGGCTTCGCGAAGATCCTCTCCTGGTACGAGGCGAGCCTCGACTGGGCCCTGGCCAGCCTCTGGCTCGTCCTCTTCATCCTGGTCGTCGTGATCGGCCTCAACGTCTATCTCTTCAGCGAAGCGCCCAAAGGCTTTTTCCCGCAGCAGGACTCGGGCCAGCTGCAGGGCGGGCTGCGTGCCGACCAGAGCATCTCGACGCAGGCGATGGGCGAGAAGCTGCGCCAGGTGGTGGGCATCGTCCATCGCGACCCGGCGGTGGCGACCGTGGTCGGTTTCACGGGCGGCAGCCGCGCCGGCGGCGGTTTCATGTTCGTCAACCTGAAGCCGGTCGGCGAGCGCAGCGAGAGCGGCCAGGCGGTCATCGCGCGACTGCGCCCGCAGCTCGCGCAGGTGACCGGCCTGCAGATCTTCCTCAACCCGGTGCAGGCCGTGCGCGCCGGCGGCCGGCAGAGCAACTCGACCTACCAGTACACGCTCAAGAGCGACAGCCTGGCCGACCTGCGCAAGTGGGCGACGCGCCTGGCCGAAGAGATGAAGCAGCAGCCCGTGATGACCGATGTCGACACCGACCAGCAGGACAACGGCGTCGAGACGCTGGTCGAGGTCGACCGCGACAGCGCCTCGCGCCTGGGCCTCACCGCCGCGGGCATCGACTCCTCGCTCTACAACGCCTTCGGGCAACGCCAGGTGGCCACCATCTACGACGAGCTCAACCAGTACCACGTGATCATGGAATGGGCGCCGCGCTACGCCCAGGGCCCGAATGCGCTGGCCGACGTCTACGTGCCGGCGAAGGCCGTCGGCGGCGGGGCGGGCGCCGCCGCGTCGACGCAGGCCGCGGCAGCGGCTGCTTCTTCGGCGGCGACCTCGGTCGCCGTCGCCGCCAATCCGGGCTCGCGCGATTCGTCGACGGGCAACGCGCTCAGCAACACGGCCACCTCGCTGGTGCCGCTCAGCGCCGTCGCGAAGTTCCGCGAGCGCTCGACGCCGACCTCGGTGAGCCACCAGGACGGCGAGCTCGCGACCACGATCTCGTTCAACCTCGCCGAGGGCAGGACGCTCGACGACGCGACCCGCGCGATCAACGACAGCGAGGCCGCGATCGGCCTGCCGACCAACGTGCGCGGCTCGTTCCAGGGCACCGCGCTCGCCGCGCAGCAGTCGCAGGGCCAGCAGGCGATGCTCATCGCCGCGGCGGTCGTCGTGATCTACCTCGTCCTCGGCATGCTCTACGAGAGCCTCGTCCATCCGGTGACGGTGCTGTCGACCCTGCCATCGGCGGGCGTCGGCGCGATCCTCGCGCTCCTCATGTTCCGCATGGAGCTGTCGATCATCGCCCTCATCGGCGTGTTCCTCCTGATCGGCATCGTCAAGAAGAACGCGATCCTGATCATCGACTTCGCGCTCGAGGCCGAGCGCACGCGCGGCATCCCGGCGATCGAGGCGGTGCGCGAGGCGTGCCTGCTGCGCTTCCGGCCGTTCCTGATGACGACGCTGGCCGCCGCGCTCGGCGCGTTGCCGCTCGCGATCGGCTTCGGCGAAGGCGCCGAGCTGCGCCGCCCGCTCGGCGTCGCGATCATCGGCGGCCTGATCGCGAGCCAGGTGATGACTCTGCTCACCACGCCCGTCGTCTACGTGCTGCTCGACCGTTTGCGCCGGCGACGCGCGAAGCGGGTGCCGGTGCTTGCGGCGCGAGGCGACGCCGTCTCGCCGGAGGGGGCGGCATGAGGCGCGTTCGGCTGCATCCGATCGCGCTCGCGGCCGGACTTGCGCTCGCCGGCTGCTCGGTCGCGCCGATCTACCAGCGACCGGACGTGTCGATCCCGGCCGGCTACAAGGAGGCGCCCGTCGAAGGCGGCGCGACGTGGCTTCCCGCCGCGCCGGCCGACGCGATCGACCGGGGCGACTGGTGGCGCCGCTTCGACGATCCCGAGCTGAGCCGTCTCGCCACCCAGGTCGACGCGGCCAACCAGACCCTCGCCGCGGCGGTCGCTTCCTACCGCCAGGCGCAGGCGCTGGTGCGCGAGGCGCGAGCGTCGTACTTCCCGGGCGTGTCGCTCGGCGTCGGCGCGCAGCGAAGCGGCGGCGGCTCGTCGTCGACGTCGTCGTCGAGAAGGACGTCCTTCGACGCCTCGCTCGGCGCCGACTGGGCGCCCGACTTCTGGGGCCGCGTCGGCAGCAGCGTCGCCGCCGCACGCGCGGGCGAGGAGGCCTCGGCCGCCGACCTCGCTGCGGCGCGCCTCTCGGCGCAGGGCGAGATGGCGATCGACTACTTCTCGCTGCGCGAAGCCGACGACGAGGCCGCCCTGCTGACCCGGACGATCGAAGGCTACGAGCGCGCGCTCGAGATCACGACGAACCGCTACGCCGCAGGCGTCGTCGCCAAGACCGACGTGCTCCAGGCGCAGACCCAGCTCGCGACGACACGCTCGTCGCTCGCCCTCGTGCGCGCCAATCGGGCCCGTTACGAGCATGCGATCGCGGTCCTCGCCGGCCAGGCACCTGGCAACTTCAGCGTCGCGCCCGCGACCTGGAAGCCGGTGGTTCCCGCCATCCCGCTCGGCGTGCCCTCGGCCCTGCTGCAACGCCGGCCCGACATCGCCGCGGCGGAGCGCCAGGTCGCCGCGGCCAATGCGCAGATCGGGATCGAGCGCGCGGCTTATTTCCCGAGCCTGACGCTCAGCGCTTCGCTCGGCAACGGCGGCTCGCGCATCGGCGACCTGTTCCGGGTCTCGAACGCACTCTGGTCGGTCGGGGCATCGGTGGCGCAGACGGTCTTCGACGCCGGCGCGATCTCGGCGCGCGTCTCTGCCGCACAGGCCTCGCGCGACGCGGCCGCCGCGCGCTACCGGCAGACCGTGCTCGTGGCGTTCCAGGGCGTCGAGGACCAGCTTGCCAACGCGCGCGCGCAGGGCGAGCAGGCCGAGCTGCTGCGTCAGGCTTCCGATGCGGCCGACCAGACCGAGCAGCAGATCCTCAATCGCTATCGCGCCGGCCAGCTCGGCTACACCGACGTCGTCACGGCGCAGGCTTCGGCGCTCGCGGCCCGGCGCGCGCTCGTGCAGGTCGCGGTGAGCCGGCAGATCACCGCGATCGCGCTGATCCAGGCGCTCGGCGGCGGCTGGGACGCGTCGGCTCCGGTCGAGCTGACGGGCTCGATGCGCGGCGACGGAACCAAATGAATCTACGCGCGGGCCCTGCGCGTATCGAAACACCCTAGCCGGGTTGCGCCGACCCTCCGTCAAAATCTGCGCTCGTGGAGAAGAGAGCGAGCGTGACGCGATGGACAAGATCTGGTTGAAGCAATATCCCGCCGGCGTGCCGGCGGAGATCGACGTGAACCAGTACGCATCGCTGGTCGGCATGCTCGACGACAGCTTCAGCCGCTTCGCCGATCGCCTTGCGTTCAAGTTCATGGGCAAGTCGATCAGCTTTCGCCAGATCGACCAGGCCTCGATCGCGTTCGCGGCCTGGCTGCAGGCGCAAGGCCTGGCCCGCGGCGACCGCGTCGCGGTGATGTTGCCGAACGTGCCGCAGTACCCGGTCGCGATCGCGGCCATCCTTCGTGCCGGGCTGGTGGTCGTCAACGTCAACCCGCTCTACACGCCACGCGAGCTCGAGCATCAGCTGAAGGACTCGGGCGCGAAGGTGATCCTCGTCCTCGAGAACTTCGCCGGCGTGCTGGCGCAGGTGATGGCCGCGGTGCCGACCAAGAAGGTCGTGCTCACGTCGATGGGCGACATGCTCGGCTTCCCCAAGTCGCTGATCGTCAACTACGTCGTGCGCAAGGTGAAGAAGATGGTGCCGGCATTCGACCTGCCCGGCGCGGTCCGCTTCAACGACGCGCTTGCCGAAGGTCGCGGCAAGAGCTTCAAGCCGCAGACCGTCGGCCCCGACGACATCGCCGTGCTCCAGTACACCGGCGGAACCACGGGCGTGAGCAAGGGCGCGGTCCTGCTGCACAGGAACCTCGTCGCCAACATCCTGCAGGCGGAGGCCTGGTACCAGCCGGCGCTGAAGAAGATTCCGGCGGGGGAGCAGATCGTGACGATCTGCGCCTTGCCGATCTATCACATCTTCGGCTTCAACACCAACGTGATGCTCTCGATGCGCATGGGCGGCGCCAACATCCTGATCGTCAATCCGCGCGACCTGCCGGCCGTTTTCAAGGAGCTGCAGGGCGAGAAGTTCCACAGCTTTCCGGCCGTCAACACGCTCTTCAACGCGATGGCCAACCACGCCGATTTCTCGAGCGTCGACTGGTCGGGCCTCGTGATCTCGATCGGCGGCGGCATGGCGGTCCAAAGCGCGACCGCCAAGCTCTGGCTCGAGAAGACCGGCTGTCCGATCGTCGAGGGCTACGGCCTGTCGGAGACGTCGCCCTCGGCGACCTGCAATCCGGTCGACAGCACGGCCTACAGCGGCAACATCGGCCTGCCGATGCCCAACACCGAGCTCAAGCTGCTCGACGACGACGGCAACGAGGTGCCGATGGGCACGCCGGGCGAGATCGCGATCAAGGGCCCGCAGGTGATGGCCGGCTACTGGCAGCGGCCCGACGAGACCGAGAAGGTGATGACCGCCGACGGGTTCTTTCGCAGCGGTGACATCGGCGTCGTCGACGAGCGCGGCTATTTCAAGATCGTCGACCGCAAGAAGGACATGATCCTGGTGAGCGGCTTCAATGTCTACCCGAACGAGGTCGAGGACGTCGTCACGCAGATGCCGGGCATCCTCGAGTGCGCGGCGGTCGGTGTGGCCGACGCCAAGGCCGGCGAGGCAGTGAAGCTCGTGATCGTCAGGAAAGACCCGGCCGTCACCGAGGCGGCGGTGCGCGCGTACTGCGAGGCCAACCTCACCGGCTACAAGCGCCCGAAAGTGGTCGAATTCAGGAACGATTTACCGAAGACCCCGGTCGGCAAGATCCTGCGGCGTGAACTGCGCGACAAAGCGTAGCGGCAGCGGCCGGAAGGTCAGCCCCCGCCACTTCATGCTGATACATTGCGCGGATTGTCGAAGGCTCCAGCCTGCGGCGCGAGCATGACGGAAACCGGAATGGGAACCGATCGGTGATCTGGGTCAAGACCGACGCGGGCCGCGCCGAGATGCAGACGAGGGCGCTGGTCAAGGAACGGGCCCGGCGCAACCTGCTGCTCCTCATCGACGGAAGCAAGTCGGAGGAGATGCTGCTCGCCAATCTGGCCGGCATCACCGCCGAAGACTTCCAGGAGCTGCGCAAGCTCGACCTCATCGCGCCCGCCGCGGGCGCCGTCACCGTCAACGCGGCCCGGCCGGGCGCGGCCGACCCCGGGCGGCCGACCGCGCCGCTTCCCCTCGAGCCCAAGGTGCTCGATTACAGCGAGTTCACGGCGGCGCTGACCCAGCTGATCTCGAGCCAGCTCGGCTTGCGCGGCTTCACGCTGACGCTGGCCGTCGACAAGGCCTCGACGATCGAGGAACTGCGCGACGTCGCGCGCCGCGTGATCGAGCAGATCCGAGATCGCAAGGGCGAAGCGGCGGCGGCCGAAGCGCGCAGGTCGCTATACGGCGGTTGACACCTCCTCGCGGTCGCCGCGCAATCCGCGTCGCAAGGGTCTTCTCGGCGCAGCGTGGCGGCTGTTGCGCGGCGTCTTGCTCGGCGTCGCGGCCGCCGTCCTGTTCTTCGAGGAATGGGGCTGGCGCCCGCTCACGAAATTCGCCGCCTGGGTCGCCCGATGGCCGCCACTCGCCGCGCTCGAGGCCGCGATCTGCCGGACGACGCCGCAGGTCGCATGCGCCCTGTTCTTCGTGCCGGCGGCCCTGCTCGTTCCCTTCAAGGTGGGCGCGCTCTGGCTCCTCGGCAACGGCCAGGCGACGCTGGGGATCGGTCTGATCGTCGCCGCCAAGCTGTTCAGCACCGCGTTCGTCGGCCGCCTCTTCGTTTTGGTCGAGCCGCAGCTGATGACCTACGCGTGGTTCGCGCGCAGCATCGGCTGGTGGCGTGCGACGCGCGACCGCGTCATGGCGGTTGCCCGGCGCTCGGCCTTCTGGCGCAGCGCGCGGGCGACGCGGCGCCTCGCGCGCCGCGGTCTCGATCGCCTCGCGGCCTGGTTCCATCGCGCCCGGAGCTGAGGTTCGCCGTGCCGCGCATCTTCCTGCCCGAGTCGTTCGCCCCCGGCGCGACGCTGTCGCTGCCGGCCGCCGCTGCCCGACACGTGCAGGTGCTGCGTCTTCAGCCCGGCGAAACGATCCGGCTCTTCAACGGCGCCGACGGCCTGGACTGGCCGGCCGAGATCGTGCGCATCGGTCGCCAGGCCGTCGAGGTACGCCTCGGCGACGCGCAGGCCGTCGATCGGGAGCTGGCGTGCGCCGTGACGCTCGCGATCGGCGTGCCCGCCAACGATCGGATGGACGCGCTCGTCGAGAAGGCGGGCGAGCTCGGCGCCACTGCGATCCAGCCGCTGGTGTGCGAACGATCGGTGTTGCGGCTGTCGGCCGAGCGCGCCGCGGCGAAGCAGCGCCACTGGCGCGCGGTCGCAGCGGCCGCGAGCGAGCAGTGCGGACGCGCACGCGTCACCGACGTGCTCGCCGTGCGGTCGCTGTCGACGTGGCTCGCCGCCGAGGCCACCGCAGGCGCCGCGCGCCGGATCGTGCTGAGCCTGGATCCGTCGGCAGCCTCGGCCGCGGCGGCGATGCCGGAGCGGGCCGCGGCGACTGCCGGACGGGTCGTCGTGCTGAGCGGTCCGGAAGGCGGATTGAGCGACGGCGAGGAAAGCGCCGCGCTCGCGCGCGGCTTCGTTCGCGTCGGACTCGGCCCTCGCGTCCTGCGCGCCGACACGGCGCCGCTCGCCCTGCTCGCCTGGCTCGGCGTCGAGGCGACGACGCGCTGAGACGCCGCTGTTTCGGTTCGCCCGCCTGATCTGTTCAGGCGCCGGCCGTCGATCGGCAATTCACGGCGCAGGCCGGGGCGTGCTGCGTGCGGAGCCGGCGACGAGATCGAAGCGGAACAGGCGGCATTCGATCGGCCCGTTCCACATCGGCACGCGCCGGCTCTCCTTCAGGCGCATCGCGGTGGGCAGCTTCATGTCGGGGCTCAGGATCCAGGCCGTCCAGCCGGCCGGGTGGCCGGTGTAGGCGTGCTTCCAGTGCGAGGCCAGGCGCGCGAAGAAGTCGACTGGCGCATCGCGGTCGCTTGCCGGGCCCTCGCGGTCGCTTGCCGGCGCGTCGCTCGTCACGCGCCGGACGCCGGCTTTACCGGCGACCTCGATGCGCTCGCCGTACGGCGGGTTGACCATCAACGTGCCCGGCAGGTCGTCGGGCAGCGGCGGCGCCGGCCGCTCGAGCGCGTCGCCGCCGTGAAAGACGATGGCGCTCGCGACGCCGGCCCGCTCGGCGTTGCGGCGGGCAAAGTCGACCATCCGGAACGAGACGTCGCTGGCGAAGATCGGCACGGCCGAGGGGCGCACGCGCGCGGCCGCCTTCGACTTGATGCGCTGCAGGTCCGCTCGTCGCTCTGCGGTGGCGAAAGGCAGCCAGCGCTCGAACGCGAAGCGACGCAGGCGGCCGGGCGCCATGCCCATGGCAATCTGTGCCGCCTCGATCGCGATCGTGCCCGAGCCGCAGCACGGATCGTGCAGCGCGCCGCCGCGCTCGGCCGTGCCGCGCCAGCCGGCGGCCGCGAGCATTGCGGCGGCGAGCGTCTCCTTCAGTGGCGCATCGCCCTTGTCCTCGCGCCAGCCGCGCTTGAAGAGCGACTCTCCCGAGCTGTCGACGTAGACGGCGGCGCGCTCGGTGCCGACGTGAAGGACGATCTGCAGATCGGGCCGGGACGTGTCGACGCTCGGCCGCTCGCCGTGCTCGTCGCGCATCCGGTCGCAAACGGCGTCCTTCACGCGCAGGGCCGCGAAGTTGAGGCTTCGCAGCGGGCTCTTCTGCGCCGTCGTGTCGACACGAATCGTCTGGCGCGGCGTGATCCAGTCGGACCAGGCGACCGCGTGGGCGAGCGCGTAGAGATCGCCTTCGTCG
>JBDTJD010000320.1:0-13281 GCA_039935975.1 Caldimonas sp. | reverse complement strand
AGCGAAGTCGTCCAGGTCGGCCAGGAGCTCGACGCCAAGGTGCTGAAGTTCGACGCCGAGAAGAACCGCGTCTCGCTCGGCATCAAGCAGCTCGGTGACGACCCGTGGCATGGCGTCTCGCGCCGCTATCCGCAGGGCACGCGCCTGTTCGGCAAGGTCACGAACATCGCCGATTACGGCGCCTTCGTCGAGATCGAGCCGGGCATCGAAGGCCTGGTCCACGTCTCGGAGATGGACTGGACCAACAAGAACGTCGCCCCGTCGAAGATGGTCTCGCTCGGCGAGGAAGTGGAAGTGATGGTCCTCGAGATCGACGAGGACAAGCGCCGCATCTCGCTGGGCATGAAGCAGTGCAAGGCCAATCCGTGGGAGGAGTTCTCCACCACGGTGCAGCGCGGCGATCGCGTCAAGGGCCCGGTCAAGTCGATCACCGACTTCGGCGTCTTCGTGGGTCTTGCGGCCGGCATCGACGGCCTCGTCCACCTTTCGGACCTCTCGTGGAACGAGCCCGGCGAGACCGCCGTGCGCAACTACAAGAAGGGCCAGGAGGTCGAGGCGATCGTTCTCGCCGTCGATGTCGACCGCGAGCGCATCTCGCTCGGCATCAAGCAGCTCGACAGCGATCCGTTCACGAGCTACTCGTCGGTCAACGACCGCGGCGCAGCGGTCACCGGCAAGGTGATCACGGTCGACGCGCGCGGCGCGGAGATCCAGCTCAATCCGGACATCACCGGCTACCTGCGGGCCTCCGAGATCAGCCGCGACCGCGTCGAGGACGCGCGCAACGTGCTGAAGGAAGGCGACGAGGTCTCGGCGATCATCATAAACGTCGACCGCAAGGCGCGTTCGATCCAGCTGTCGATCAAGGCCAAGGACAACGCCGACGCCCAGGAAGGCATGCAGCGCCTGGCCAAGGACAGCGAACGCGAGAACGCCGGCACGACGAGCCTGGGTGCATTGCTGCGCGCCAAGCTCGACAACCAGGGTGGCGACGACAAGTCGTCGTCCTGAGCGAAGCGAAGGATCTAGGCGTTTCTCCGTGACCCGCTCGGACCTCGTGATCCAGCTGGCCGAGCGATTCGGCCAGCTGACCCATCGCGACACCGAGCTGGCGGTGAAGACGATCCTCGACGCGATGGCCTCCGCGCTCTCGCGCGGCCATCGCATCGAGATCCGCGGCTTCGGCAGCTTCTCGATCAACCGGCGGCCGCCGCGCGTCGGCCGCAACCCGCGCTCGGGCGAGCAGGTCGTCATCCCTGAAAAGCTCGTGCCGCACTTCAAGCCCGGCAAGGCGCTGCGCGAGGCGGTCGACGGCCGGGCCGGCCAGGCGGCGGCATCCGCAGCCGACGCTGGCGTCGTCGCCGCGGAGAAATAGCGCCTCGCCGATGCGGATCCTCGTCTGGCTCATCCGGGCGGCGGTTTTCTTCACGCTCTTCGTGTTCGCCCTGAACAACCGCGAGACGTCGAAGATCAGTCTCTTCTTTGGCTACGAATGGCAGGCGCCGATGGTCTTCATCGTCCTCGCCGTGTTCGCGCTCGGCGTCGCCTTCGGCATCTTCGCGATGGTGCCGAGCTGGTGGCGCCATCGCCGCAGCGCGCGTCGCGAGGCAGCGCGTTCGCCGCCCGCCTCGCCTTCGGCCCCGCCGGCCTCGCACGTCGTGGACGCCGAGCCGATGATCGTCCATCCGCCCCGCGATGGACTTTGACCAGCAGTGGCTGCTCTGGGCGCTGCCGATCGCGTTCGCGCTCGGCTGGCTCGCGCGCGGCTGGGACGCGCGCCAGCGCCGGCGCGAGCTCGAAGGCTCGCAGAAGGTGTACTACCAGGGCCTCAACTTCCTGCTGAACGAGCAGCACGACAAGGCGATCGACGCCTTCATCGCCGCCGTCCAGCAGGACCCCGACACCTCCGAGCTTCATCTCGCGCTCGGCAACCTGTTCCGGCGCCGGGGCGAATACGAGCGCGCCGTGCGCGTCCACCAGCACGTCCTCGGCCGTGCCGACCTGCCGAAGAGCGACCGTGACCGCGCACAGCACGGGCTGGCCCAGGACTACCTGAAGGCCGGTCTCTTCGACCGCGCCGAGGCGGCCTACCTGGCGCTTGCCGGGACGTCGTTCGACACCGAGTCGCGGCTGGCCCTGCTCGACCTGCACGAGCGCTCGCGCGACTGGAAGGCCGCCGTCGCGGTTGCCGAGCAGCTCGAGAAGAGCGGCGCGGGGTCCTTCGCGTCACGCGTCGCGCACTACTGGTGCGAGCTGGCGCTCGAGGCCGACGCAGCACGCCAGCCCGAGGCGGCAGCCGACGCGCTGCGGCGCGCACGCGAGATCGCACCGGCGGATGCCCGACCGCTCGTCCTCGCCGGCGAGCAGGCCGCCGCGCGTGGCGATCACGCCGAGGCGCTTCGCTTCTGGAACACCTTGATGTCGGTGCGCCCGGCCGCCTTCAATCTGGTCGCGCGACCCTACGCCGCGAGTGCGCGCGCCGCGGGCGACGTCGCCGGTGCGCTCACGCGCCTGCGTTCGCTTTACGAGAAGGCGCCGACGCTCGACCTGCTCGAGACGATCGCCTCGCTTCAGCCCGACGAGCGGACGCGCCAGGACCAGCTCCTGGCCCACCTGCGCGAGCATCCGACGCTGGCCGCGGCGCAAGCCCTGCTCGCCGAGCCGACACCCGGATCGGGATCCTCGAACGCGCCGATTCTGGGCGCAGCGGAGACGGTCGCGGTGCGCGATGCGGTGCGCCGCGCGGCCCGGCCGTTGCACCGATATCGCTGCGCCGCCTGCGGCTTCGAGGCCGAGCATTATTTCTGGCAATGTCCGGGTTGTCTCGGCTGGGACACCTACCCGCCGCAACGTCTGGAGGACCTGTGAGCTTCGCCCCTCCCTCCCGCGAGCGGCTCGAGGCCGCCCGCGTCCTCGTCGTCGGCGACGCGATGCTCGACCGCTACTGGTTCGGCGCGGTGGATCGCATCTCGCCGGAGGCGCCCGTGCCCGTGGTGCGCGTCGACCGCGAGGAGGAGCGCGCCGGCGGCGCCGCCAACGTCGCGATCAACGTGCGCCGGATCGGCGCGAGCGCGTCCCTGGTGACCGTGGTGGGCGACGACGAGCCCGGACGCCGGTTGAAGCAGCTGATCGAGCAGGAGCAGATACCCGCCGTTCTCGGCCTCGACCGGCAGCTCCACACGATCGTCAAGCTGCGCGTCATCGGCAGGTCGCAGCAGTTGCTGCGCATCGATTTCGAGAGCCCGCCCGATCACGAGGTCCTCAAGGAGGCGCTCGGCGCGTTCGAGCGCGAGCTGCCGAACCACGATGCCGTTCTCTTCTCCGATTACGGCAAGGGCGGACTCGAGCACATCCGGCGCATGACGGCGCTCGCCATCGCCCACGGCAAGCCCGTCCTCGTCGATCCCAAGGGCAGCGACTACGGGCGCTACGCCGATTCGACGGTGATCACGCCGAACCGCGCGGAACTGGCCCAGGTGGTCGGCCAATGGACCAGCGAGGACGACCTTGTCGAGCGGGCACAGGCCCTTCGCCTGCGTCTCAACGTGCAGGCGATCCTCGTCACCCGCTCCGAGGAAGGCATGTCGCTCTTCGACGCCGCCGGCCACTTCAAGGTCCCGGCGGCGGCGCGCGAGGTGTTCGACGTCACCGGCGCCGGCGACACCGTCATCGCCACCCTCGCGGCGATGCTCGCCTGCGGGATGAGCCTGCGCGACGCGGTGCCGATCGCCAATCGCGCCGCGGGCATCGTCGTCGGCAAGTTCGGCACCGCCAGCGTCGCCTACGACGAGGTGTTCGGGGGAGAAGCGTCATGAGAGTCGTCGTCACCGGCGCGGCGGGAATGATCGGCGCGAACATGATTCGCGGCCTGAACGCGATCGGCATCGACGACATCGTCGCCGTCGACGACCTCACCGCAGGCGCGAAGTACGCCAACCTGGCAGGCACGGCGATCAGCGACTACTTCGACCGGCGCGACTTCTACGGGCGCTTCCAGCGTCGCGAGCTCGGCCGCATCGACGCCGTGCTGCACGAGGGCGCCTGCTCCGACACGATGGAGCACGACGGCCGGCTCATGCTCGACCTCAACTACCGTGACTCGAAGACGCTCCTCGATGCCTGCCAGGAACAGGGGACGCGGCTGCTGTACGCCTCGTCGGCGGCCGTCTACGGCGGCTCGGCGTCGTTTCGCGAGGAGCCCGACTTCGAGCGCCCGCTCAACGTCTACGGCTACTCGAAGCTGCTCTTCGACCAGGTCGTGCGGCGACGCCTGCCGACGGCGACGTCGCAGGTCGCGGGCTTTCGCTACTTCAACGTCTACGGCCCGCACGAGCAGCACAAGGGCCGCATGGCCTCGGTCGCGTTCCACCACTTCAACCAGCTGCGCGACACCGGCCGCGTGCGCCTGTTCGGCCCCTACGGCGGCTACGGCGCGGGCGAGCAGGCGCGCGACTTCGTCCATGTCGGCGACGTCGTCGCCGTCAAGCTCTGGTTCCTCGCGCATCCGGAGGCGAGCGGCGTCTTCAATCTCGGCACCGGCCGGGCCCAGCCCTTCAATGACGTCGCGCGCGCCGTCGTCAACGCCGACCGGGCCGGGCGCGGCGAGACGGCGCTCTCGGTCGCCGAGATGGTCGCGGCCGGCACCGTGGAGTACATCGAGTTTCCGGCGGCGCTGGTCGACAAGTACCAGTGCTTCACCCAGGCCGATCTGGCCCGGCTGCGTGGCGCCGGCTGCGACCACGCCTTCGCCGACGTGGCGACGGGAGTGTCCCGCTACGCGTCGGCCCTGAGCGCCCACGCAGACTGACGCTTTCGGGGGTCAACGCGCAGCCCGCGGGCCCCGTTACGGAAAGGTGTCGCGTCCGACGAAAGGCGCGCTCGTGGGCGTGCCGACGCACGCTTTCTTCAAACTCCGGAGGATTTCCATGTTCAAGAAGTTTGTCGCCGCCCTGGCAATGCTGTTCGCTGCCACGATGGCGTTTGCCGCCGTCGATGCCAACAAGGCCAGCCAGGCCGAGCTCGAGGCGATCAAGGGCATCGGCCCCGTGATCTCGTCGCTGATCATCAGCGAGCGCAAGAAAGGTGACTTCAAGGACTGGACCGACCTCGTCACCCGCGTCAAGGGCGTGGGCGATCGCAGCGCCGCCAAGTTCTCCGAAGGCGGCCTCACCGTGGGCGGCCAGGCCTATGCCGGCGCTCCCGCGACGGCGGCTCCGGCCAAGTCGACCGGCGCGAAGGCCGCCGAGAAGACCAAGGAAGTCGCTGCCAAGACCGGCGCCGTCGTGAAGACGGGGGCCGAGAAGGCTGCATCGGGCGTCAAGGGCGCCGCCACCGTCGTCAAGGACAACGCCAAGGACGAGAAGAACGCCCTGAAGGACAACGTTGCCGACGCCAAGGCCAAGCGCGCCGAAAAGAAGGCAGAGAAAGCCGAGAAGAAGGCCGAAAAGGCCGAGAAGGCGGCGAGCGCGCCGAAGAAGTAGCGCTTCGACCTCGCCTTGGCGGGCTTCGCCGCCGCGCCTCGCGCGGTCGCGAAGCCCGCGTCGCTTTCAGCCCGCGCGCCGAAGCGCGAGCTCGTTCCAGCCGAAGAACGACTGGACCTCGGCATAGCGCGCCATCGTGTCGCGCACGCCGAGTGTGATCAGCTCGCGCGTGTAGGTCGCCTCGAAGAGCAGGTAGCTGGCGAGCGCGGCGCCTCGCGCGCTGTCACCCTCGCCCGAGACGCCGACGCCGCGCAGCATCGCCCGGATCGGCAGCGGCAGGTCGGAGAGATGGCGTGCCGCGATGTCGTCGAGCCGCTCGCTCGGGGCGATGACGAGCACCTGGATCGGCTTCAGCGATGTCGCGGCGCGCGCGTTCGGTGGCAGGAGCGCAAGCGTCGAGTTGATCCGCTGCAACCGCTCGACGTCGACCGCGAGCGCGTCGAGGAAGATGTTCGACAGCGCGTGTCCGGCGATCTGGGCGAGGTTGGGATATTCACTGCTGCCGGCCCGCTCGCCCGGCGGCTCGTGCATGCGACCCGCGCCGACGACGAGGATGCGCTCGGCGCCGAGATGGACGGCCGGCGAGATCGGCGCGGCCTGGCGCATCGAACCGTCGCCGCAGTATTCGGTGTGGCCCGCGATGTCGAGCGCGACGGCGGGAAAGACGAACGGGATGGCCGACGACGCCATCAGGTGCGGCACGTCGATCGACGTGCGCACGGCGATGCGCTGCGAGCGCGTCCACGGCACGATGTCGGCGACGGCGTCGTAGAAGGTCACGTGCAGCCCCGACCCGTAGCTCGACGCTGTCACCGCGAGCGCGCTCAGGTGGCCTTCGGCCATCACCCGATGCAGCCTCTTCGTGTCGACGAGCTCGTGCAGGAGACCTTCGAGCGGCGTGTTGTCCAGCAGCGATCGCGGCCGGGCCCGTCGCCAGCGCGCGACCGCCCAGCCGATCGACATCATCGTCAGCCAGCGCGCCCCCGTGCGGATCACGCCGAACGAATCGGTGCGATAGACCTGGCCCGCGCGAAAGTTCTCCCACACCTGCACGAGACCGTCGACGGCGGCGTCGAAGGTGTCGGCGCGGCAGGCGAGCGCCGCCGCATTGATCGCGCCCGCCGACGTGCCGGCAATGACCGGAAAGGGATTGGCCGAGGGCGCGCCGCTTTCACGCCGGATCTGCGCGATCGCCTTGAGGACACCCACCTGATAGGCCGCGCGCGCGCCGCCGCCCGTGAGGACGAGCCCGGTGGTGGTGGTCGTGTCCGTCATCGGTGCCGGCGGCTGGCAGGGAGCCGGCCGCGGCGATGATAGGTCAATGACCCGGCGGCCTACCAGCATTCTGCGATGGTGTGAGTCGTGCCGACGAGGCCGCGCACGCCGCGCTCGTCGAGGGTGAAGGTCGCGCAGTCGTCGCGTACCTGGGCACCCTGCGGCACGGCACGCAGCGTGAAGGCGGTGGCCGTCTGGTTGCCGAACGAGAGAACGTAGTAGCCGTTCTCGGTGGTCGCCCGGGCCACGACAGTCGGGCCGCCGGCGTCGCTCAGGGTCGCGGTGCTGTAGCCGGTCGCTCCCTTCTCGGTGGCGAAGCGCTCCAGCAGCTGTGCCGTCGTGGCCAGGGCAGCGCGGGCGTCGGCGCGACGCGCCTTCCTCACCGAGCTCTGGTACGAAGGCAGCGCCACCGCGGAAAGCAGGCCGATGACGGCGACGACGATCATCAGCTCCACCAGCGTGAAGCCGCGCCGCCGGATGCCGGCGTTCGATGCGGACCGAGCCTCAGGGCGCATAGATCAACCGCAGCGACGCAGCCTCCGTGCTGCCCGGCGCGACCGTGAAGCGGATCGTCTCGCCGACCTTCAGCGACTCCGCGCCGATCGCCCGCCCGTTGCGGATCGCGACCGTCTTGCCATCGACGATCTCGAGCCAGATGCCCTGCACCTGCAATCGCGTTCCCTTCGGATCGAGCGCCGTGATCGTGCCTTGCCGAAGGCTCGCGCTCTCGTCGGCCTGCGCCTGAGCCGGCTGCTGCGCGAGAGCTTGCACGGCAGCGGGCGAAGGGGCCTGCTCGCCGCCGACGCGTGCGGCGTATCCCAGGGTCGCGTGCGCGGCGAGCGCGGCGAGCAGTACGACGCGGCAGAGCCGCCGCTCGTGAATCGATGTCTGCATGTCAACGCACCTCGTGCCACATGACGCGCCCTTCCCGGCCGGCGCCGGAGGTCTCGCGCACCCGGACGACGGAGCCGTCCGAGGTATTGATGAACTTGTCTTCGAGCCCGCTGACTCCCCCCGAGCGGTTGCTCATGAAGCCCGGCGCCGCCGGGATCGCGCCGATGCGCCGTCCGCTCGTGTTCATCGTCTGCGAGGCGAGGCCAGTTCGGCTCAGGTAGTCGGCGGTCGTCAGGATGTTGTCTCCGTTGGTGTCGAAGGTGGCGCTGTCGAAGCGGTTGCCGGTCATGGCGTCGAACTCGATGACCCAGCCCGAACCGCCGTAGGCGCATGGCGAGCTGATGTCGGGAACGATTGTCGTGAAGATCGCCCGGCCGCCGCGAAAGCGCGCGTCGGCGACGACACGCTCGCCGCTGTCGGGCAGGTCGACGTACCAGCCGCGCTTGTCGCTGATGTAGCTCGCCTTGGTGATCGCGTTGTCGCCGGGTGCGGCGAAGTCCCGCGGCGGGTCGACGACGTGGGTGCTGAAGCGGTACTGGTTGCCGTCGGCGCCGTTGGCGACGCCCAGGACGCTCTGCTGCAGGAGCGACGCCAGCGCGACCGTGCCGTTGACGCCGGTGTCGCGCACGGCGTAGACGCGCTGTGCCGTCGTGTCGCCGTTGTCGGAGGTCGAGATGTAGCGGCCGGTGCCGAACGCGACGAGATAGCCGCCGGCGCTGAACCTGGTGATGTCCGGGCGGCCCGTGATCGCGTGGCCGGCGCCAGCGTCGAAGAGCGGCAGCCCGCCGTTGCCGAGGGCCCAGCTCGCGGGCGCCGCGGCGGAAAGATCGAACTTCCAGAGCTTGCCGTCCAGGTCACCGGCGTAGACGACGTCGGCGATGCCGTCGCCGTTGATGTCGACTGCGGCGGGCGACGAGAGGCCGTTCGGGCTCGCTGCCGTGCCCGCACCCGAGTCGATCTTCTTCACCAGGACGCCGGTCTCGGCGTCGATGATGAAGACCAGCGCGTGACCGTTCGCGTTGCCGACGTTGTAGCCGCCGCTCACGATCACCGACCAGCGGCCGTTGTTGGTCTTCACCAGAAGCGGCTGGCCGAAGACGTAGCCCATGTCGGCATCCTGGAACTCCCAGCGGACGATCGAGGCGGCGTTCGCTTCCGAGAAGCGCGTCGGGTCGGTGACGTCGAGGGCGTAGATCCCCTTCGCGCCGGCGCGCATTCCGCCGACCAGGAGCGTGTGCCAGGCACCGGCGTAGAACACGTCGCCCACCGTCGGCGAGCCGTCGACGTAGTAGCGATGCGCGTAGTTGAGGTCGGTGAGCTGCGGCAGCGCCGAGAACACCGGCGAGGGCAGGTAGGCGAACAACTCGCTGCCGTTGGTCGCGTTGATCGCGTGCAGCATGCCGTCGTTCGCCCCCATGTAGATCACCGGCGTGCGCGCGCGGTTGGTGGCGACGAAGGCGCTGTAGCGGGCGGTCTCGAAGTCGTCGTAGTAGCCGAAGTTGGGCGCGCCGACGTAGTACGGCGACGAGTTGATCACGTCGCCGAGCGGCGTCACGTTGCGGTTCCTGAACTGGGGTGCTGCGCACGGCGGGATGGCGCAGCTGCGCGCCTCCTGCGTCGGGTCGCCGCGCAGGAAGCGCAGTCGCTGGGCACCGAAGCCGTCGTTGCTGCCGCTTGCAGAGAGGTTGAGCGCCGTGCTCTGCGACGTGTCGAGCTCGGTCGCCAGGGGCGCCGCCGGCAGCGCGGGCCAGCGAAACGGGATGCCGTGCAGGCCGGCCGCCGCCGACGGCTTGTAGGTGATGATGTTGCGGCCCGTGTTCCAGTTCTGCGCCTTGACCCGCGCGCCCGCATCCCAGGTGGGCACCGCGCTGACCGCGCCAGTGCTGGCGACGGCGTAGTTGATCAGCGTGCCCGACCAGTCCGCACTGCTGAACTTGGCCTGGTAGAGCGCCGAGCCGGTCGTCCACGAGCCGGTGTTGAGGGCCACCGACGACGCCGCGCTGGTCTTGAGCTGGATGTCGCCGACGATGGTCTGGAAGGCCGCGCTCAGCGCGCTGGCGTCGCTGCCCACGAACGCGTTGGCGTAGCCGCCGCCGAGCACGGCCATCTGGTTCAGCGCCGCGATCGAGCTCGGGTTGGCGACCGTGTCGCCCATGCCGACGACATAGGTCTGGATGTCGTAGGTCTTGGCTCCCACCGTGGTCGAGCGCAGCGCGGTGAGCTGCGCGAAGACGTCGAGCTGGGCCTGTCCCCAGGTCCAGCTGTTGGTGCCGGCGTTGTAGGTGTTGACCCACTGGCTCGGGTTGTACTGCGAGCCGTTGGTGCGCCCGGTCGGGTTGCCATCGGTCGCCATGACGACGAAGTTGCGCTGGCAGGTCTGCGCGATCGGCGTCTGGCCGGTGCTGTTGTTGAAGTACTGCTTGACCGTGTTGAGCGTGCCCGCGAGCGGTGTGTAGAAGGCCGAGTTCTTGATCTCGCCGCTGGCGGTGTTGGTCTCGTTGCCGAGCAGGGCGATCAGGTTGTTGAAGTGCGTCGTGCTGTCGGCCAGCACCTTCTCGACGATCTTGCCGTTGCCGGTGATGTCGTTGCCGTAGCCCCAGCCGCGTCGGATCCAGATCTGGCGCGGCATGGTCGCCGCCTGCGGCAACCAGCCGGCGTCGGTCGGGAAGAACGGGATGGAGCCGCCACCGAAGGGGCCGGCGACGGGGAAGTTGGCCAGGGCCCAGGCCGTGCCGGCCGTCCGAGGCGCACCGCGGACGTAGTAAGACACCCCCGAGTCACCGACGCCGTACATCACCGGCGCCGTGCTGCCGGAGTAGAGAACGTCGTTGATGTCGGCGTCGTCGCCCGACTGGTTGTACGTGATGAACGCGAAGCCGTTGACCGCGACGTCGGGATTGGCGATGCAGCGCAGCCCGCCGTTGCTCGCCGAACGGCCGGCGACGCAGTCGTTGGTGTAGACCATCGTCGCCGCGTTGCCGACGTAGTAGGCGTGCGTGTTGTAGAGCGTGTTGCCGGTGGTCTCGAACGTCGTCAGGCCCCAGTTGAACGAGTCGCGATAGGTCTGAAGCAGCGAGCGGACGACGTTGCGGGCGATGTTGCCACGCGTCGATGGATCGTCGCCGCTGATCACCTTGCCGGCCATGGTCGCGTCCATCGACTCGGAGTTGTCGAAGATGACCATCAGGTTCGGCTTGATGGCCGGCGCGAGGAAGAGCGGGTAGCTGGCGAAGGCGAACGGTGGTGCCGCGGCGGCGCCGAGCGGCGCCGCGAGGACGATCGCGACGACGGTGCCGCGCAGGAAGCCGGAGGCGAATGTCATGGGAGCTCCGTTAACGCGTTGCATAGATCGACTGCAGGACGACGACCGTCTCGGGTCGGGCGCCGACGCCGCGCGCCGTGATCCGGTAGCCGACGCCGGGGGCCACCGGCTCCGAGCCGAGGACGACGCTCTCGCCCGCGGGCGTACCGAGGAAACTGAACTTCTCGATCACGTACTGAGGCTGCTGCGCAACGCTCGGAAACTGCGGCGCGCCGGTGTACTGGCCGTACTGACGCACCATGGCCGCGGCGCTCCAGTCGAAGCCGAGCAGCGGATCGCTGACCGGCAACGACGCGAGCGAGCCCAGCCCGCTGCGCTGCGACGGCGGCGTGCACAGTCCGCTCGTGCAGGTATCGGTGAAGGCCGTCGCCGGGTTGACGTTGGTGGCGACGTCTTGCTCGCCGTCGCGCAGCGCCGCCTCGGCCGCCTGCAGCGCGAGATCGCGATCCTTGGTGCCGGCGATCATTCGCTCTTCCATCGCGTTGACGCCCATCACGGCGACGCCCAGGCTGAGCGTCGCGAGCATCAGCACCATGGTCGTGATGAGCGAGAGGCCGTGCTGGCGGCGCGCACTCGCAGGCGGGCGAAGGCGCGCGAGCTTCATGGCGCGCCGTTCCGCACCGTGACCACCTCCGACAGCACGCTGCGCAGGCGCTTGTCCTGCGCGACGAGCGTGGCGCCGGCGAAATCGACGCTCTGGTGGTCGCGCGCGACGCCGTCCTTGGCGGTCGCGATCAGCATCCGCACACGCACCGCGACGACCTTGTCCCAGGCCGTCACGCCGTCCGCTCCCGCGTAGTGATCGACGTTCTGCTGCCCGGCGGCCGCGCCACCATCGATGCCGTAGGTGACCGCCAGCTGGTCGATCCCCGAGGCGACCTCCTCCGGCTCGGCCGGGCCCGGCACCGCGAGGCGCCAGAGCGAGTTGGTGCCGGGCCGCAGCGCGCTCGGCGCCACGTAGTAGTGGCGCGTCTGCATCTTGTAGACGGTCGCGTCGGTGCGAAAGCGCTGCTGCAGGTCGGCCACTGCGTTGCCGGGCACGAACGGCCCGCCCAGGCCGTGCGTGAGGACGCCGGTGGCGGCCGGGTTGGCCTCGGTCACCTGGAACATCGCCGCCGCCTTGCAGCTCGCGACCAGGACGATGTCGCCGGCGACGAGCGTGCTGTTCGGAGCGCTCGCTGCGACCTGCGGGGCGGCAAGCGTGCTCGCCATCGCGGCGACGATGCCGAGTCCGTCGGGATCGAAGGGCACGCGCACCGTGAGGACGTCGCTGTTGGGCAGTGGCCCGCTTGCGGCGGGCATCGCCGCGAGCGGCCCGACCAGCGCCGGCGAAAAGCCGGCGCCGGTGCCGCGATAGCCGAGCAGGCCCGCGGGCGCCGTGAGGAACGAGCCGTCGCCGGCATTGAGCACGCTCACCGGCGGTTCGTTGAGCAGCGGCCGGCAGCCGAGGAACGAGGCATTGCGCAGATCGGTCTGCAGCGTGTCCATCGCCAGGCGGCCGTTCTCGCTCATCCGCGTCGACGCCGCGCCGACGCCCTGCAGCATGCGCGTGCTGACGAAGATCGAGACCGCCACGAGGAGGACGAAGAGGCCCACCGCCATGCCGACCATCAGCTCGACCAGCGTCATGCCCCGAGTGGTCGTGCGCACGTTCATGGCCTCACGCTGACGACGAAGCGCGGCGTGCCGACCTTGTCGACCCACCACAGCTTGACGGCGACGAGGCTGCCGACGCCGTCGCACTGCGGGATGTCGGAGGTGCCGTCGTCGGGCGTGCTGTCGATGCAGACGACGCCGGTGGCACCGGGCAGCTGCGCCGCGATCTCGGTCTGCCATTCGGCCATGTCGGCGCTGGCGAGCTGCACCGGCGTGCAGCCGGCCGCGTTGGCGAGACAGGCGGTGTCGCCCGCGACCGGGCTGTCGTAGGCGTGGACGATGACGCCGGCCTGGTTGGCGCGGATGCGATCGGCCATCTGGTAGCCGAGCAGGATCGCCTTCTGCCGCACCTGGGCGCTGTTGTTCATCGCCAGCCCGAAGGTCTGCAGCCGAGCCGCGCCGATGAAACCGACGGCGGCGATGACGACGGCGATCAGCGCCTCGAGCAGCACGTAGCCGCCTTGAGCACGCTGCTTCGATGCCGGCGCGCTCATGGGCAGCCCGTGCTTTCGAGCACGTCGGTGAGCCCGACCGGCTCGACGCGGATCTGGTAGCTCTTGCTCGCCAGCGTCGAGCAGACGATGAAGGTCACCATTGCCGAGGGCGTCAGGAAGCCACGCCCATTGAACGCCAGCAGCGTCTCGCCGCCGCTCG
>JBDTJD010000319.1:0-4671 GCA_039935975.1 Caldimonas sp. | reverse complement strand
ACGTCGGTCGCGCTCTACATCGTGGTGCCGGTGATCGTGGCGCAGCTCTGGCGCCGCCTGCTCCTGCGCGGCGGCGTCAGCCGCTTCCAGGACGTCGTCGCCCGGCTCGGCCCGTTCTCGATCGCCGCCTTGCTGCTGACCCTCGTCCTTCTGTTCGCGTTCCAGGGCGAACGCATCCTGCACGAGCCGCTCGTGATCGCCCTGCTCGCGGTGCCGATCCTGATCCAGGTGCTGCTCAACTCGAGCCTGGCCTACTGGCTCAACCGGCGGCTCGGCGTGCAGCACTGCGTCGCCGGGCCGTCGGCGCTGATCGGTGCCAGCAACTTCTTCGAGCTCGCCGTGGCGACGGCGATCGGCCTGTTCGGCCTCGAATCGGGCGCGGCCCTCGCCACCGTCGTCGGCGTGCTGATCGAGGTGCCGGTGATGCTGGCCGTCGTCGCCGTCGTCAATCGCTCCGAGTCCTGGTACGAGCTCGGCCGATCGAAGGCGTGACCCGGGCGTGAACGCGAAGCTCCCCACCGTCGTTGCCCTCGGCGCGGCGCAGACGCTGGCCTGGGCTTCGTCGTACTACGTGCCGGCCGTGCTCGCGGTGCCGATGGCGCGCGACCTCGGCATCGCGACGCCGGTGGTGTTCGCCGCGTTCTCGTTCGCGCTTCTCGTCTCGGCCGCGCTCGGTCCGCACGCGGGGCGGGCCATCGACCGCTGGGGCGGGCGCAGCGTCCTGATCGGCACCAACCTCGTATTTGCTGCGGGTCTCGTCGCGCTCGGCGCGGCCGCGGGGCCGTGGACCTTGTTCGCCTCCTGGGCGATTCTCGGCATCGGCATGGGCAGCGGCCTCTACGAAGCGGCCTTCGCCGCGCTCGTGCGCCTGTACGGCTCGGGCTCGCGCGGCGCGATCACCGGCATCACCCTCATCGCCGGCTTCGCGAGCACGGTCGGCTGGCCGCTCTCGGCCCTGCTCGAGAGCCAGATCGGCTGGCGCGGCGCGTGCTTCACATGGGCGGCACTGCACCTCGTCGTCGGCATTCCGCTGAACGCGATGATTCCGCGTGCCGGGCCGTTGCCCGAGCTGCAGCGTTCGTTTCCGGCACCGGCGGCGGCGACGCCCGTCGGCCAGACGCCGCAGCGCGCCTCGCTGCTGCTCGCCGTCGCCTTCGCGGCGACCTGGTTCGTGAGCACGGCGATGGCCGCGCATCTGCCCCAGCTGTTGCAGGCGAGCGGCGCGACGCTCGCGGTCGCGGTCGCCGTCGGTGCGCTCGTCGGCCCGGCCCAGGTCGCGGGCCGCATCCTCGAGTTCGGCGTGCTGCGCCGAGTCCATCCGTTGCTGTCGGCGCGGCTGGCAGCGCTGCTTCATCCCCTCGGCGCCGTGGCGCTGAGCGTCGTGGGGGGGCCGGCGGCGGCGGTGTTCGCGATCCTGCACGGCGCCGGCAACGGCATCCTCACCATCGCCAAGGGCACGCTGCCGCTGGTGTTGTTCGGACCCCAGGGCTACGGCCATCGCCAGGGCTGGCTGATGGTGCCGGCGCGCATCACCCAGGCGATGGCGCCCTGGCTCTTCGGCGTGATGCTCTCGCGCTGGGGCGCCCACGCGCTCTGGGCATCGGCGGCGGTCGGCCTCGTCGCTTTCGCGTCGCTGGCGCTGCTGCGCGCGCCAGCGACGCCGGCGGCGACGCCCGCCGCCAGCCCGGAGAAATCGACCGTCGCCTGAGCGTGCCCGGCGCTTATTGGCGTGGCTCGCCGCGACCGTTGACGGAGATCGTCCGCCCCGGCGGCGTGGCCATCTGGACGCGATGCTCGACGCCGCGGAACGAGTAGACGACGTCGTAGTAGGCCGGCGCCGCCTGGCTGGCGACGTTCTCGCAGCGCTGCACGTCGCGGCCGGTCGCGGGATCGCGGATGCGGTCGACGTTGGCGCCGAGCGCGCCGCCGGCGACCGCGCCGCCGATCGTCGTCACGGTCTTGCCGCCGCCGCCGCCGAACTGGTGACCGAGGATGCCGCCGAGCACGCCGCCGATGACCGCGCCCGGGACGTTCAGGTCACGCCGCTCGGTGCCGGCCTGGCGCTCCGTCCAGCAGCGCTGCTCGGGCGGGCCGCCGACCGCGCGCACCGATGTCACGGGAACGTCGAAGATGCGCTCGTTCGGGCGCTGGCGGTATTCGTAGTTGGGCGCCGCGAGCGGCACCGGCGCCTCGTTCGGATAGTCGCGACGATCGCCGACCTTGCGCACCGAGGAGATGCGGTTGTCGAGACCCATGCCGCGCAGCGAATCGTAGCTGCCGCGCCGCAGGACGACGCATCGGCCGTTGAAGCCCGCGTCCTCGCAGACCTCCCAGCGGCCCCGGTCGACGACGACCGACGAGGCGCGATCGTTGAAGCCGATGTTGGCGAAGTTATCGACCTGGCGATTGGCCGCGAAGGCGCGGCCACGAAAGCCTTCGCCTTCGTAGAACGTGACCTGCGCCATCGCCTGGCCAGCGACGAGCAGGGCCGCGGCGGCGACGAGGGGCTTGAGGGAAGTGCGAAAGTTCTTCATCGGAGTCTCCTGATGGCTTGGCGGCCCGGGTGGGCCCACACATGCAACGCGAGACGCGAGCACGGCGCCGACGGTAAAGGCGACTCTTCGGTTAAGAAAGGTATTTGGTCCGGCAATCACGCGGCGCCGACGCGACGACGCGGCGTTGGCCTACACGCCCGGGCCTTGTGGCGCTCAGCGGCCGTAGAACTCGCGCACCGTATCGTCCGCAACGGTCTGCAGAAAGGTCGCGAGCTCGGGGTCGAGGCCGGCGATGTAGCGGTTGCCGATCGGCGAGCGCTTCTGGATGGCAGCGAATGTCGTGCACGCCGCGAGGTAGGTGCCGGCGAGGGTCGGATGGCGCTTGTCGGGCTGGTAGAGCTCGAGCTCGGGGCGACGCTCGATCGCCTTCGCGAAGGCGAGCCCGGCGGGAACGACGAGCGCATCGTTGGCGTTGCCGGCGACCGTGTAGGCCTCGGCCAGCTCGGCCGTCATCTCGGGCTTGTCCTTGTAGGCCCAGGACATGAAGAGGACAGGCCGCGCGCCGTACTGGGTGACGATCGCGGCGTCCTTCTTCACCGTGTCGCGGAACGCGCCGGCGAGCTGGGGATGGATCGGACACTGGCTGCAGTCCATCATGATCACCGCGTCGAACTGCCTGCCCGGCTTGTTGAAGACGATCGTGTTGCCCGGCCGGAACGAGTACTTGCCGATGCCGTCGGGTCGCAGGTCGTTCGCGAGGTCGTGCCAGTCGAGGCCCGAGCCGCTGATCGTCACCGAGACGCCGCGATGCGAGGTGCCGGGATCGTCGGCGGCGGCGAGCGCCCCGTAGTGGCCGTGCATGCTGTTGTTGTAGTAGAAAAAGCTGTTGCCGACCCAGAGGATCGACTTCACCGGTGCGCCCGCATCCGTGCGCAGGGGCTTCGTCGCCGCCGCCGCGAGCGCCGGCAGCGTGAGGGTCGCCGCGGCGAACAGCGCGCAGGCGAGCGCGCGGGACGCGCTCGCGCGCAGGGACATCGGGGTCAGCATGGCGGTCTCCTCGTGGTGGGATGGCTAGTCGATCTCCACCCGCATCGGCTGGTGGTCCGACGCGGCACTTGCCGCGTCGACCGCGATCTCGCGCAGGCGACCGCGGAGGTCGGCGCTCGCGCAGATGAAGTCGCATGCGAACGGCTCCGGCCACTGCCTGTGGTCGTGGACGCCGGTGGTCGGCGGCTGCTCGACGCCGGGGTGCAGGCGCTGCCAGGCATCGTCGAGTGCCGGGACGCTCGGGTCGCCGAATGGTGCCGTCAGGCGTGCGTGGAGCGGATCGCCGGGCCGGAAGTTGAAGTCGCCGGTGAGGACGGCCGAGACCGTCGCGGGCAGGCGCTCGAACGGGCCGTCGGTCGAATACGGCACACCGGGTGTGGTCGCGTGCCCGCACGCCTGCGCGTGCCACGCGCGCACGGCCTCGACCTGCGCGGCGCGCTGATTCGCCGAGTAGTACTCGAGGTGCGTCGTCATGATGCGCAGCGGCCCGAAGGGCGCGTCGACAAGCGCCTCGACCAGCAGGCGCGGCATGCTGCGCACCGCCGGGTCGGCCGGCCATGGAAGCTGTACCCGCATCGCACGACGCACCGGATAGCGGCTCAGGATCAGGTTGCCGAAGCCGCGCCGGCTGCCGTCGGGAGCGAGGCTGTCGACGGCGACGCCGGGCACGGCCGTGAAGCCCGGCAGCAGTGACGCGAAGACCGCGAACTGGTCCTCGCCGCGACTGGCCTTCAGGGCCGGGTCGGCAAAGTTCGCGGCGACTTCCTGCAGGCAGAGCACGTCGAAATCGGCGAAGTCGCGCGCGTGCTCGACGATGCGCTTCGCGTCGACGACGCCGTCGACGCCGAGGCCCCACTGGATGTTCCAGGTGACGAGCTTCATCGTGAACTCCGCACGCGCGTCAGCGGATGCCGGCGCGCATGAACGACTGCACGAACTGGCGCTGGAAGAGCAGGAAGCCGACCAGCAGAGGCGCCGAGGTCATCAGCGTCGCGGCGGTGATGATCGACCAGTCGACGCCCTGGTCGGTCGACGAGAACACCTGCAGGCCGACGGTGAGCGGCCGGGTCTCGACCGAGTTGCTGACGATCAGCGGCCAGAGGAAGTTGTTCCAGTGGTAGCTGATCGA
>JBDTJD010000318.1:0-3829 GCA_039935975.1 Caldimonas sp. | reverse complement strand
AAGGCTCGTGGCCTTCGTGCGACCGGGGAAGTTCTGATGGAGCCCGGCGGGGCGCCATCAGAGCTTTCCTTGGCAATCAGCGGCTGTCGTTCAAGCGGTCAAGCTTCGTTCATCGTGCCACAAGGCATGCCTCGAGATGCGAGGTATTCGCAGACCTGCTCCATGCATGGTGCGGTTAGCAAGCAACGTGCCGAAATGTCGTTCGGTTGACCCGGCGTCGAAGAGGGCTGGCGCGTCGCGTGCGAAGTTGCTCGGAGCGTTGTCGACGATCCTCACCCAGGCGCATGGCCGAGGCGCGAGAGCAACCCGTTCAGCTCGTCGAGCGATGCGAACGCGATGGCCACTTCGCCGGCCTCGCCCTTTCCCGTGCGCTTCTTCACGCGGATCTGCACGCTCGCCGACAACAGGTCTGACAGTTGCTGTTCGATGCGAACGATATCGCGCCCATTCTGACCATTCGCGCGCACCGTCGGGGGCCGCGCGGGCGCAGCGTGCCGCGCGACGCGACGTTCCGCGTCGCGAACGCTCAGCTTTCTCGAGGCGATCTCGTTCGCCTCGATGATCTGCTGCGCGCCGTTGAGGCCGAGCAGCGCGCGCGCATGGCCCATCTCGAGATCGCCGGCAAGCAGCATCTGCTGCACCGGTTCGGAAAGATTGAGCAAGCGCAGCAGGTTGGTCGTCGTGCTGCGCGAGCGGCCGACCGCGCGCGCCGCGGCGTCATGGGTCATGCCGAACTCTTCGGTGAGCCGCTTGAGGCCGCGCGCTTCCTCGAGCGGATTCAGGTCCTCTCGCTGGATGTTCTCGATCAGCGCCATCGCCGCGGCGGCCTCGTCCGAGACGTCGCGAACGAGCACCGGCACCTGGTCCAGACCGGCGAGGCGGGCAGCACGGAAGCGACGCTCGCCCGCGATGATCTCGAACTGCTCCTTGCCGTCGCGCGGGTCGCGCAGCGGCCGTACCAGCACCGGCTGCATCACGCCCTGCGCCTTGATGCTCTCGGCGAGCTCGTAGAGTGCACCTTCGTCGATGCGCGTGCGCGGCTGGTACTTGCCAACGCGAAGCTGGTCGAGCGACAGGGATCGCGGCTCGCCGTCGGAGACGGTGGCGGGAGGCCCGTCGACGACACGCGGCCCGAGCAGCACCTCGAGACCGAGGCCGAGGCCCTTGGGTTTCTTTGTCGCCATGGCCGGGATTGTCGGGGATCGCTGCGGGCCCGGACGAGAGCGCGGGACCGGCGCGGCGCTTCGGTCTGCCGTATCCTGTCTGTCCAACGTTCGGGAGCAGACATGACGATTCGCGTCTTCGTCGACGGCCAGGAAGGCACGACCGGCCTTCGCATCCACGAGTATCTCGCGCAGCGCGCCGACGTCGAGTTGCTGCGCGCGGCGCCTGAGCTGCGCAAGGATGCCGCCGAACGGGCTCGCCTCCTCAACGCGTCCGACGTTTCCTTTCTCTGCCTGCCCGATGCGGCCGCGCGCGAAGCTGCGTCCCTGGTGACGAATCCGCGCACCTGCCTGATCGACGCGAGCACGGCGCATCGCGTCGACGCGGCGTGGGCCTACGGTCTGCCGGAGCTCGTCGCGGGCCAGCGCGACCGGATCCGCGCCTCGAAGCGGATCGCGAATCCGGGCTGCCACGCCACCGCATTCATCCTGCTCGTTCGTCCGCTGGTCGACGCTGGATTGCTGTCGTCGACGGCGGCGGTGAGCGCCACGTCGATCACCGGCTACTCGGGCGGCGGCAAGAAGATGATCGAGCAGTACGAGGCCGGGGGCGATGCCCGCCTTGCCTCCCCTCGCCCGTACGGCCTGTCGCTCGCGCACAAGCACCTGCCGGAGATGATGACGCACGGTCGTCTCGAGACCCGGCCGGTGTTCATGCCGATCGTCGCCAACTTCCTGAAGGGGCTGTCGGTTTCGATCCCGCTGCACCTGAGCGATCTGAAGCGGGGGACGACGGCCGGGCACGTGCATGCCGCACTCGCGGAGCGCTACGCCGGCGAGCCGTTCGTGCGGGTTCCGGCGCTGTGCGATCCGGCGACGCTGGCAGAGGGCTTCTTCGACATCCAGGCGTGCAACGGCAGCAACAACGTCGACCTTTTCGTCTTCGCCAACGACGCGCAGGTACTCCTGATGTCCCGCCTCGACAACCTCGGCAAGGGAGCCAGTGGCGCTGCGGTCCAGTCGATGAACGTCCATCTCGGGCTCGACGAGGGTACCGGTCTCTAGTCGACGCCGGTGCTCGCTCGGGCGGCAACTGGAAGGCCGTCCGTCGCGTCAGGGCTGGGGAGGCGTCCGGTAGTGGTACGCGTAGCCGTCGACGAAGCCGAGGCGGCGGTAGATCCGCCGCGCCGGCTCGTTCGACGCCTCGACCTGGAGGTAGGCGATGCGTGCGCCGGCAATCGTGGCGAGATCCAGCAGGTGCCGGCAGACGGCCTCGGCGACCCCTTGGCGGCGATGCCCTTCTGCAGTCAAGACACCGTAAAGGCCGGCGAGATCCCCTTCCACGACGACCTGGCCGGCGCCCACCGTGCTGCCATCTTCGGCGAAGGCCAATACGCTTCGGTGCGGCACCGGGGAGTAGGCGATTCGGTCGGCGTGGGCGCGACGCTCTTCAGCGCTCGATCCCCGCTCCTTGCCCGCCCAGTCGGCGAAGTCCGCGGGGCCGACGGCCGCGACGCGAAGCGATGGTCCCGTCGATGGCGCTGCGGCGAGGGACGCGATCGACGCCAGCACCATCACGCGCGTCTCGTCGATGCTGACCATGCCCGCGGCGGCCAGCCTCGCGTCGAGGTCTCCGGGCTGGGAAAACGGCGTGATCCGGACGTAGGGCCGGAGCCCCGCGGTCTCGTAGATCGGAAGGCAGAGCGCGAGCTTCTCGGCCACCGTCAGCCGACCGGCGGCCACCGGCTGGATGCAGCGTGCCCGCTTTGCCTTGGCGGGCGAAAACCGGACTAGCCAGCCGTCGACCCAGCGCTGCTCGCGCGGCGCGCTCGCATTGAGCCCGGCGTCTTCGACTCGCGAGAGAAGGTCAGCCGAAAAACGTCCGCTGATCGGCTCGCAACCTGCGCTCATCTGCCCACTTCCTCCTCTATCAGATTGGAACGATGGTCTAACTCCTTGGCGAACTCGAGGAAGGCCAAGGCTCCCTTGGAGGTGGGATCGAAGACCACGCCGGGCATGCCATAGCTGGGTGCTTCAGCAAGTCGCACGTTACGGGGGATGACGGTGTCGAAAACCTTGTTTCCGAAGTGAGTCTTCAGTTGCTCGCTCACCTGGGTCTGCAAGGTGATGCGGGCGTCGAACATCACGCGCACGATGCCGATCACCTCGAGTGCAGGATTCAGGTTCGCGTGGACCTGCTTGATGGTGTTGACCAGGTCGGAGAGTCCTTCGAGGGCGAAATACTCGCACTGCATCGGCACGATGACGCCGTGGGCGCATGACAGGCCGTTCAAGGTGAGAAGACTGAGGCTGGGCGGGCAGTCGATGAGGACGACGTCGTGATCTGCCGCCGCGGCGGCGAGCGCGCCGCGAAGGCGGCGGTCCCGGCGGTCAAGCCCGACGAGCTCGATCTCTGCGCCGGCCAGCTCACGGTTGGCACCGACGACGTCGAATCCACCCTTCGGGCTCGGCCGCCGTGACTCCGCGATGGTCGCGTTCTCGAGCAGGACGTCGTAGACGCTCAGCTCGAGAGCGCGCTTGTCGATTCCGGCACCCATGGTGGCATTGCCCTGGGGGTCGAGGTCGACGACCAGGACCCGACGGCCGAGCTTCGCCAGTCCGGCGGCGAGATTGAGGGTCGTCGTCGTCTTGCCGACTCCCCCCTT
>JBDTJD010000317.1:0-3553 GCA_039935975.1 Caldimonas sp. | reverse complement strand
CCTCGACGTCATACGGCGGGCGCTTGTTCATGTCGGGCTGGAAGCCGCGGACGGCGGCGCCGACCATCAGCGCGGTGGGCAAGGCGGCACCGCGCATCACGCGCGACTTGATCGTTTCCTCGTCGATCGCCTCGTAGAAGGCACGACGCACCCGGACGTCCTTGAAGGGATTCTTGCCCTTCACGTTGCTGAACAGGAGCTCGTCGCGCTTCTGGTCCATGCCGAGGAAGATCGTGCGCAGCTCCGGGCCCTGCAGCACGTTCAGGCCGGCCGCCTTGACGCGCTCCACGTCCTGCAGCGGCACCGGCTCCATCACGTCGGTCTCGCCGGAGAGCATGGCCGCGACCCGCGTCGGATCGTTGCCGATGGGCGTGAACACGACCTCGTCGAGATTGCTCTCGGACTTGCCCCACCAGTTGAAGTTCTTGACGAGCACCGTGCGCACCGACGGCTGGCGTTCCTTGAGGCGGAACGGGCCGGTGCCGTTCGACTTGAAGCTCGCCGTGTTCTCGATGCCCTTGCGGCGGTCGACCGGGTGCTCGGCCTTGTTCTCCTCGCACCACTTCTTGCTCATCATCGCCAGCGTCGTGAGCGTGTCCGGCAGGATCGGGTAAGGCGCGGTGGTTTCGATCTCGACCGCGAATTCGCCGACCTTGCGCACGGCCTTGATCGGATTGGTGTAGCCCTTCATGTCGGAGCCGTCGCCGGCGGCGCGCTTGAACGTGAAGAGCACGTCTTCGGCCGTGAACGGGGTGCCGTCGTGGAATTTCACGCCCTGCCGAAGCTCGAACCGCCACACGGTCGGGCTCACCTGCGTCCACTTCGTCGCCAGCGCGGGCGTGAGGCTCATGTCCTTGCCGCGCTCGATCAGCGGCTCGTAGACGTTGCCCGTGAAGCTGAGCTGCAGGCTCTCGTTCAGGGAATGCGGATCCATCGACTGGACGTCGCCCTGGTCGGAGACGCGAAGGGTGACGGCCTGCGTGAGCGGCGCGACGAGAACGAGCGTGCCGGCGAGCAGCCAGGGGGCGATTCTTTGCATGGAGCTTCCTTGTGAGGGCAGAGAGAGAGACCAGGAGATCAGTGCGCGCCGGCGGTCCGCTCGACTCGCAGGCGCGGGTCGACGGCGAAGTAGAGCAGATCGACGACGAGATTGATCACGACGAAGATCAGGGCGACCAGGCAGAGGTAGGCGGCCATCACCGGAATGTCGGCGAACTGGACGGCCTGAATGAAGAGCAGGCCCATGCCCGGCCACTGGAACACCGTCTCCGTGATGATCGCGAAGGCGATCAAGCCGCCGATCTGCAGGCCGGTGATGGTGATGACGGGAACGAGCGTGTTCTTCAGGGCGTGTCGAAAGTACACGGCGCGATCGGGCAGTCCGCGCGCTCGGGCGAACTTGATGTAGTCGGTGCGCAGGACTTCGAGCATCTCGGCTCGAACGAGTCGCATGATCAGCGTGAGCTGGAACACGGCAAGCGTGATTGCAGGCAGGACGAGATGGCGCCAACCGTCAAGGCTCGTCATTCCCGTGGTCCAGGGACCGAATGCCGTCACCTCGCCGCGGCCGAAGCTGGGCAACCATTTGAGGATCACGGCGAAGACCAGGATGAGCAGGATGCCCACGAGAAAGGGCGGCAGGGAGACACCGAGCAACGAGGTGGTCATCATCGCCTGCGACAGGAAGGTTCCTCGCCTGAGCGCGGCGAAGACGCCCATGGGAATGCCGATGACCAAGGCGAGGACGGCGGCCAGCAGCGTGAGCTCGAGCGTCGCCGGGAGCCGCTCGGCGATCAGCGACGAGACCTTGCGTCCCTGCCGCAGACTGAGACCGAACTCGCCCTGCACCGCTCGGCCCACGAACTGCGCGAACTGCACCGGAAACGGGCTGTCGAGGCCGAGGTCGCGGCGCAGCTCCTGGCGCTGCTGCGGCGTCGCGTCCTGCCCCAGGATGTTCGTCACCGGATCGCCCACGTACTGGAAGAGCATGAACGCGATGAACGCGACCGTCAGCATCACGAGGACGGCCTGGACAAGGCGACGAATGACGAAGGCGAACATCGGACCGATGTGAATGGCGCATCCAAGCGCGTGTTTTGCCGCTCAGCGAGCGGGCGGCGGGCGGTCGTCAGGCGCCGATCGCTCGACCTGCGCATCGCCCGACGAATGAGCGATCAGAGCAAATCACAGGGCACAGGTCAAAAGGGAATGCCCGCACCGCCATGGGTTCGAATGAAAAAAGAAAAGGCCGCCCGAAGGCGGCCTTTCGAAGATCGAGCTAGTGGCGCGAGGCGACTGTCGATCAGAAGAAGTGGCGAACACCCACTTCGAAGCCCTTCGAGCTGCCACCGGCGGTAGGACCACCCGTGAACGAGCCCGGCAACGACACCGTCGTGCCATCCTTGTTCGACAGACGGGCCACCGTGCCGTACATCGCTGTCCGCTTGGACAGGTTGTACTGGTAGGTTGCCTTGATGTTGTCGAGGGTCGTGTCCGCGCCGACGTTGGGGTTGACCTTGCTGCGGTCGTAGCCGACACGAACTTCGGACTGACCGAAGGGGATCGAGCCGCCGATCTCCCAACGGCTCTCCTTGAAGGTCGGGAGCTTCTCGCGGTCGTAGTAGCCCATCAGCTTGAAGAAGCCGAAGTCCCATGATCCGCCGACGTTGGCGGTCTTGTTGCTGCCACCCACGACACGGACCGACGAGTAGGCTGCCGCGACATCGAACGGGCCGGCACGGAAGCCAAGCTGGCCGCCGAGGTACCGCCCACCCTTGTCGCCACTGGTGCCGTTCTCGGACGCGGCCACCATGACCTGACCGTACAGGCCGCCGATGTTGCTCGGCAGGAAGTAGCCGATCGAGTTGTCCTGGCGAACCTGGACGTAGCGCGCGACGTTGCCGGTACTGCCGAGGCCGTTGAAGCCAAACGGATCGAACAGGGCCTGGGTCCAGAACGTCGGCACGTAGTCACGGCCGAGGCGCAGTTCGCCAGCATTGCTGTAAAGGCTGACCGTCGAACGACGATTCCAGAACTTGGCGCCGCCGGCGGCCGTGCCGGTGTCGGGGGCGATGCCCGAGCGCAGGTTGAAGCCCGCCTTCAGGCCGCCGCCGAGGTCTTCGATGCCTTGCAGGCGGAACTCGCTGCTGTTGACACCGTCGGTCTCTTCGCTGAACTGGCGGGCATGGCCGCTGTTCTTGAGGAACTTGCCGCCGACGTCAACGGTGCCGAAAAGCTGGACCGACGACTGTGCCGACGCGACGCTCGTGAAAGCGCCCAGAACTGCGAGAGCGAGCAGAGATTTTTTCATTGCAACTATCTCCTAGGTTGAAACAAGAGGTCCCGATCACCGAAAACCCGCGTTGGAGCAGATCAGGCACAACTCCCTGAAGCGGGAAGTTGGATGTATTGCACCAGAGCGACCCCGGGCTGGAAAGCCTTGCCGAACAAAAAAAGGGCTTATGTTGTCTTGGCACAACGAGGCGTTTGGTCTGTCGCAGCGCTGCTCCGGGGCTATTCTCGAGCCCTCTCCATGAGTCCCGTCACCCTCTCA
>JBDTJD010000316.1:0-5813 GCA_039935975.1 Caldimonas sp. | reverse complement strand
GAAATAGATGACCTTCCACTTGCCGGGGAAGCTCTTTTCGGTGATCGCCTCGAAGGCGGAAACGCCGTTTTCCTCGTGCTGATTGAAGCCGGGCTTGACGCCGTTGACGTTGAAGGCTTCGAGCTTGTCGCCGATGGTTTTCATGTGGGTTCCTGTGCTTGTTGAAAGCGCCCAGTGGCGCGACAGGAACTATTGTAAGCTATCAATATACATAACCTGATAGCTAAGTCCTAATTCGATCATTGGTCCGCCCGTCGATCAGCGCAGGTCACCGGCCAAGCTCGCGAGCGTCTCGGGCGCGATCGTCGTGTGCGCCGGATAGTGGGTGTGATCGCAGCCCAGGCGCACGCCGGCGCCGGCCCGCACCGCCTCGCGCGCTGCGGCGCCGAACTCGAAGCGGAGGAAATGCACCGCCGAGGTCTTCTCGTCGTTCTCGCGGTCAAGGTCCTCGTCGGCGATCGCGTAGACCCGCGCCTGGCCCTCGACCTCGACGAAGACGCGATCCTCGACGCCGATCAGGCGAGACAGCTCGCGCTTGCGCTCGTTCGGATCGGGATACTCGATCAGCATCGTCGCTTTCCAGTTCGTGCCGTCCGGGACCAGCGCGGCGTAGGCGTCGATCTCGCCCTGGATGCCCGCCTCGTCGAAGATCTTCTCGATGTGCAGCATCTCCTGGATCTGGCGGCGGATCGTCGTCTCGTCCTCGAACTGCACGCTCAGGTGCTCGCCGAGATGCACCGTGCGCAGCTTGCGATGGACGATGAAGGCAGCCCGCGCCGAGGTGCGGATCTTCGCGTACGCCTCGAGCGTCAGAAGGCTTGCCCGCGTGATCGCCATGACGCTAGTCCAGTCCGTAGGCGAGGCGGACGAGACTGATCGGGTGGCGCAGCTCGGCGACCGCGCCGCCGTTTTCCGCCATTCCCTGCGCGATGTGATGACCGGCGAGCGCGCAGTCGGAACTGATGAAGTCGGGGCCGCCGTGGGCCATCGCCTTGAACACCGGCTTGCCGATCTTCATTGCGATCGGGTGGGTCTCGGTCTTCACGCCGTACGTGCCGGCATGGCCGGAGCAACGCTCCACGGTGTTGATCTCGACGGTCACCGTCTTGCCAATCAGCCTGAGCATCTCCTCGGTCTTCCTGCCGATCTTCTGCACCCGGCTGTGGCACGGCACGTGATAGCTCACCTTGCCAAGCGGCGTCGAGAAATCCGTCTTGAGCAGGCCGTCGCGGTGGCGCGCGACCAGGTACTCGAAGGGATCGAACATCGCCTCCTGCACGAGCTTCACGTCGGCGTCGTCCGGGAACATCAGCGGCAGCTCTTGCTTGAACATGAGCGTGCACGACGGCACGGCGGCGAGGATCGCGAAGCCTTCGCGCGCATAGCGCGCGAGCACTAAGATGTTCTTCGCCTTCAGCCTGGCGACGCCTTCGAGGTCGCCGAGCTCGAGCTTGGGCATGCCGCAGCAGGCCTCCTTCTCGACGATCTCGTACGCGATGTCGTTGTGCTTCAAGACCGCCAGCAGGTCGTGGCCGATGCCCGGCTCGTGATAGTTGACGTGGCAGGTCGCAAAGATCGCGACCTTGCCGGGCGTGCGCTCGCCGGCGACCGCCTCGCTCGAACGGCTCCCGTCCTTTGCGGCGCTGCGAAAGCGTGTCGCCGCGAGGGGCGGCAGCCAGGCCTCGGGATGGACGTCGAGCGCCTTGTCGAGTAGCGCGCGCACGGGCCTCGTCGTGTTGGCCGCGTTGACGGCCTGCACGACGATCGGGATCCCGGCGAGCTGCCCGTGCACGTCGGTGGCCGCGAGCAGCTTCGAGGCGATGCCGACCTCGCCCTTGCCGTACGCGATCGCCTTGGACCGAAGCATGAGATGCGGGAAGTCGACGTTCCACGGGTGCGGCGGAACGTAAGGGCACTTCGTCATGTAGCAGAGGTCGCACAGATAGCACTGCTCGACGACCTTCGCGTAGTCCTTCTTGTCGACGCCGTGCACCTCGCCGTCATCGGTGGCGTCGATCAGGTCGAACAGGGTCGGGAACGACTGGCACAGGCTCACGCAGCGACGGCAGCCGTGGCAGATGTCGAAGACGCGCTCCATCTCGGCGAAGGCCTTCGCTTCGTCGCGGTAGTCGGCGCCCTGCCAGTCGATCGGGTGACGGGTCGGCGCCTCGAGGTTGCCTTCGCGCAGCGTCATCAATGAACAAGGGCCGCGCGGGCCCCTGTGTCCAAGAGTGGAGGAAGCGAGGAACTCAGTCGACGAGCGCGTCGAGCGCCTTCTGGTAGCGATTCGCGTGCGAGCGCTCCGCCTTGGCGAGGGTCTCGAACCAGTCGGCGACCTCGTCGAAGCCTTCCTCGCGTGCCATCTTGGCCATGCCCGGGTACATGTCGGTGTACTCGTGCGTTTCGCCGGCGACGGCGGCCATGAGGTTCTGCCGGCTGGTGCCGATCGGCAGGCCGGTCGCCGGATCGCCGACGCCGTGCTCGAGGAACTCGAGATGCCCGTGCGCATGCCCGGTCTCGCCTTCGGCGGTCGAGCGGAACAGCGCGGCCACGTCGTTCTGGCCCTCGATGTCGGCCTTGTTCGCGAAGTAGAGGTAACGGCGATTGGCCTGCGATTCGCCGGCGAACGCATCGCGCAAGCTCTGTTCTGTCTTCGATCCCTTCAAGCCCATGTCAATCTCCTCGAGTGAGTGAATGCCGAACGGCCGGGGAGTGACGCACCGGGCCGATGAAGGTCGACCCTATCGCTTTCACCTGCCAGTAGCAATACCGCCTTTCAATCGGCCGCATCGGGTGACCCTATCCAGTCGCGCCGCGTGACGACACGCGCGGGCGCTGCGGTAAACTCGCAACCGCCGTGGGGGGGTAGCTCAGCTGGGAGAGCGTCGCGTTCGCAATGCGAAGGTCGGGAGTTCGATCCTCCTCCTCTCCACCATCGGACAGTCCAGCAAGTTCCCGCGCAGTCCCGGGAAGATCAAAAAGCCCTTGAGAATCAACGCTCCAGGGCTTTTTTCTTTGTCTGAGTCGTTTCATGGAGATCCGGCGGCTCGAAGTTCACGCTGCAGTGGCGAGCGCGGTGACTGGAGGGACATCGACGACTCGTTAGGCGCAGCGCGCTGAGCTTCGTCAACTCACCCTGTCCCCCGTGTTTGCTAGGCCCAGCTGTGATGTCCTCTACCGCGCCTGTCGCGGCACGACCGAAGTCGAGACGCCGTCGCGTCGACCAGTGGAGTCATCGCGGAGTCTGGAAACGGAGCGACGCTGCTGACGTTGATCTCGCAGAGCACGTACTGCTCTTCCCCATCGATCGGTCGCTTGCCGAGCAGAAAGTCGCAATCCCAGAGCAAGGGCAACTGATCACCGACGATGCCGAGGGCCTGTCGGAGGCCCGGCACCCACTCGCCTTCCAAGCGCATCTTCAGGTTCTGCAGATGAGGCACGTCGGGCGGGTGATAGAGCCGCGCGCTCGGCGTTGGCGCCGCTGCGGCGTCGCTGCCGTCAGGTGCTGGACATAGCGCGTTCACGGCCTGCAGGCCGAAGCCGACAACGCAGCCCTCCACCAGGTAACAGCGCACCATGCCTTCAGGCAGGCGTGGCTGCCATTCCTGGTCGATCATGTGGCCCTGCTCTTCAAAATAGGGTGCCATCAGAGCGACCATCTCCGCGAACGTTGTCTCGCGCTCGACGCTTCCGCGCGGAGCATGGAGGACACGAACAAGGCTGTCGGGACGCAGAGGGCCCTCGCCACGCGGACCCTGCACGCGCCAGACGCCGATACCGCTGTGGCCGCGCCACTGCTTCAACACCCGGGTGGTACCGCCGCGAAGGCGCACACCGAGTTCCGCGCTCAGCTGCGTCAGGGTGTCGAGCCGAAAGCAGTCACTTCCCCAGCCGAGATCACGCGTCTCGACGAGCACGTCCTTCGTCCCGAGTTTGAGGATCACGTCAGGGTGCGCGCTCACGAAGATGCCTGCCGATGCCACGTCGCGCAGCATTGCGTCGAGCGGCACGCGCGAATGCCCGTCCCCGTCAATCGGATTGACCCACACCAGAGCGCCGTCCACTGCCAGCAACTGGGCCTTCAGCTCCTCGAGCTGCTCGCGGTTGCAGACGGCAGGGATCGCCTCGATGTCGCGTGCCGCGAAGGCGTCGAACAGAGCGGCGAAGCGGTTGTTTTGCGGCGTGGCTTGCCGACGAGTCTCGCCGTCGCCTGGATAGACGATGGCGACCTTGAGCGGTGGCTGCATCACGAACTACTCGTGGGCTGCGAGCCGCCAAAACGGCATTCAGCGCGCTCGTTGGATACGTCGATATGCATGTGGCCTCCGTGGTGCTCGCTTCCCTATGCTGGAATCAGCCTTCGGGGTGACCGCGACCTGCGCCCAGAGAGACGAGAAGCTCGTCCAGTTGCTCGAACGTCTCGCCCATCGCAACCGCTGCCCCGGTACCAGCCGCGTCGAGAGCTTCCTTCGAGGGATGCAGCTCGTGCATGACCAGCAGCGTCGTACCCCCTCTCTCCTCCAGGGTGACCGTGGTGACGGGCCCACTGTCGCCACCCTCATCGTTGGTCCAGACGAGGCGCGTGTGGGGCGTCACTTCGATATACCTACCAAAGAACGCCATAGGCTCCGAGGCGTCGTCTCCGAACACCAGACGGTACCCGCCCCCGACACGAACATCCATCTCGCAGGTACGCAGGACCATGCCCATCGACTTCGGCGCCCACCACTGCCTGAACAGTTCGGGCCGGGTCCACGCCTCGAAGACGAGGCGCGCCGGCGCGTGGAAGCTTCGCGTCACGACCAGCTCACGCCCGGACTTCCGTTCCACTGTCGTGCGGCCCTTCATCGGTACAGGCTCACCTTTTTCTCCTGCGTCCATCGACGTTCTCCTTCCGTTTCAATTCTTCGACAACCTTGTCCAACTCGTCGAATCGGGCGTCCCAGAGCTGGTGGTACCCCTGGATCCATGCCGCTTCCTCCTTCAGTCCGCGCAGGCCGAGCTTGCAGGTCCGCACGCGGCCGACCTTCTCCGTCATGACGAGCCCCGCTCGCGCCAAGACGTCGACATGCTTCCTCATCCCCGTGAGGGTCATGTGGAACTTTTCGGCGAGTTCCGTGATGGAAGCGTCTGCAGCCCCGAGCTGCTCCAGAACACCGCGGCGCGTTGCGTCGGAGAGTGCGGCGAAGGAGGCATCGAAGCGGGCTTGCTTATACTGAACCATGTAGCTCAGTATAGGGCGATGAACAGCTCTATGCAAATCGACATCGGGCCTGCCGTACCCGCGCCGTCCTGCGCGACACACGAGAGCAGGCGTGATCGACCTCGATGGGCTTCTGCCCGTGCGGCCGCTTAGGCCGCCTCCACACTGCCAGGCACTTCCTACTTCATACCCAGCTCACCCAGCTGTTCGATCAGGCGCGTACGCGCGGCTGCATAGCGCGGAAAGTCGCCGCTCAACCGGCGCAGGATCGCCGCACGGTCATAGCTCGGATGGCGCCGATGAAATTCGTCCCAGGTCGCCTGTGCTTCGCCCCTGCGGCCGAGCTGCAGCAGCGCCGCCGCTTGCACCGGCGGCCAGGGCAGCCGCGGGTTGGTGGCCTCTGCTTTGCGGGCCCAATCCAGCGCTTGATCGAGGTTGCCGGGGATGTAGTGAGACCAAGCCAATCGATACATCCACTCGGCACGGAACGGGTCGAGCGGGCTTAGCCGCAGCGCTCGCTCGAGCGACGGTATCGCCGCTTCGGGTTGGTCGGCGTGATCCTGCGCTTCACCGAGACCGCCGTATGCAACCGGGTCGGGGTGCTGCTCCA
>JBDTJD010000315.1:0-2935 GCA_039935975.1 Caldimonas sp. | reverse complement strand
CGTGCTTCGTGCAGGGGCAGCGCGACGATGATTGCGATCAGCGCCGCTTCCTCGTCGAGGCCGATGAAGTCCTCGCGATAGGACACGCCGGCAGGTAACGACCGAGCCGCGGGTGCTATCCCGTCCTCGAAGAACGCGAGCTGGTCGAAGGCCGTCGTCATCGTTCCGATTGTGCCGACATGGTTCGGTTGCCGCGCGCGCGACGACGCTGCCCCGGACGCGCCCGCAGGATCGGCGCTTCACGGAAAATGAAGCCTCATGAAGCTGCCGTCGACTCATCCGCTCGATCTCGCGACCGAGCTCGCCGGCCCCGCCGGGGCTTGTCTGCGCGCCGGGCGCACGAGCGAGGGCTACTGGACCTTCATCGGGCCGTTCGGCGGAGTGTCGGCGGCGACCGCACTGCGCGCGGTGCTCGAGCGGCCCGATTGCCAGGGCGACCCGGTGGCGGTCACCGTCAACTTCTGTGCGCCGATCGCCCGCGGCGAGTTCGCGGTGCACACGCGCCGGGCACGCGCGAACCGTTCGAGCCAGCACTGGCTGGTCGAGTTCAGACAGGGCCAGAGCGAGGAGGCCGTGCTCACGGCGAGCGTCTTCACCGCGCTGCGGCGCGACAGCTGGAGCCATCAGACCGCGCGCGCGCCCGTGCTGCCGGCGTTCGACTCCATGGCCGCGGCGGACAACCATCCGTCGCTGCCCTGGGCCACTCAGTACGGTTTTCGCTTCGCCGAAGGAGCGCCGAAAATGACGGCGGAGGCGCCCGACCCGCCAGGCAGCCCGCGCTCGGTGCTCTGGATCCACGACGACCCGCCCCGTTCGCTCGACGCGCTGTCGCTGCTCGCGCTGAGCGACGCCTTCTTCGGCCGCATCTTCCAGGTGATCGGCCGGATCCCGCCCTTCGGCACGGTGTCGATGACGACCCACATCCATGCCAGCGCCGACGAGCTCGCCTCGCACGGCAGCGAGCCGCTCGTCGCTGTGGCCGATGCGCGCGTCTTTCATCGCAGCTACTGCGACCAGGGCGTCGAGCTGTACGGGCGAGGCGGGCAGCTCCTCGCGACGTCGAGCCAGATCGCCTACTTCAAGGTTTGACCTGCCCGGTCAGAACAGCCCTTCGATCTCGCCGTCGGGATTGACGTGGATGTCGTGCGCGGCCGGCCTGGCTGGCAGCCCCGGCATGGTCATGATGTCGCCGCAGATGACGACGATGAAGCCCGCGCCCGCGGCCAGCCGCACCTCGCGCACCGGCAGCACGTGGCCCGACGGCGCGCCCAGGAGCTTCGGGTCGGCCGAAAACGACACCTGGGTCTTGGCCATGCAGACCGGCAGCGCGCCGTGGCCCGCGGCCGCGAAGCCCTGGAGATCGGCGCTCGCCTTGGCCGTGAAGACGACCTCGCCCGCACCGTAGATGCGTGTCGCGATCGTGCGGATCTTGTCGGCCAGCGGCAGGCTGTCCTCGTAGAGGGGCGCGAAGCCGGCGCCGCGCGACTCGCCCGACTCGCAGCGCGCGACGACGCAGCGCGCGAGCTGCTCGGCGCCGGCGCCGCCGTCGGCCCAGTGGCGGCATTGCACGGCCTCGACCTCGAACTCGGCCTCGCAGATGTCGGCAAGGAGCTGGTGCTCGGCTTCGGTGTCGGACGTGAAATGGTTGATGGCGACGATCACCGGCACGCCGAAGCAGCGCACGTTTCGCACATGACGGCCGAGGTTGACGAGGCCTCTCTGGAGAGCGGCGAGGTTCTCGGTGCCGAGGTCGGCGACGGCGACGCCGCCGTTGAACTTGAGTGCACGCACGGTCGCGACGATCACCGCGGCGTCGGGCTTCAGGCCCGCCTGGCGGCACTTGATGTCGAAGAACTTCTCGGCGCCGAGGTCGGCGCCGAAGCCGGCCTCGGTGACGGCGTAGTCGCCGAGCTTGAGCGCGGCGCGGGTCGCGATGACCGAGTTGCAGCCGTGCGCGATGTTGGCGAACGGGCCGCCGTGGATCAGCGCCGGCGAGCCTTCGAGGGTCTGCACGAGGTTGGGCTTGATCGCGTCCGCGAGAAGCGCCGTCATGGCACCGGCGGCCTGCAGCGCCCCGGCGGTGACCGGCTGCCCGTCACGGGTGTGCGCGACGACGATGCGGGCCAGCCGCTGCTCGAGGTCGGCCAGGTCGGCGGCGAGGCACAGGCACGCCATGACCTCCGACGCGACCGTGATGTCGAAGCCGCTTTCACGCACGAAGCCGTTGCTGCCGGCGCCCGACGCGCCACCGAGCCCGACCGTCACGGCGCGCAACGCCCGGTCGTTCATGTCGAGGACCCGCCGCCACGTGATCCGGCGTGTGTCGATCGCCAGCGCGTTGCCCCAGTAGACGTGGTTGTCGACGAGTGCCGCGAGCAGGTTGTGCGCCGACGTGATGGCGTGGAAATCGCCGGTGAAGTGAAGGTTGATGCGCTCCATCGGCATCACCTGGGCCCGTCCGCCTCCGGTCGCACCGCCCTTGGCACCGAACACCGGCCCGACCGACGGCTCGCGCAGGGCGATCACGGTCTTCTTGCCGATGCGGTTGAGCGCGTCGCCGAGACCGATCGTCGTCGTCGTCTTGCCCTCTCCGGCGGGCGTCGGGTTGATCGCCGTGACGAGGACGAGCTTGCCGTCCGGGCGGTCGGCAAGCGAAAGCAGGAACTCGCGGTCGAGCTTGGCGATGTACTTGCCGTGAAGGTCGAGCGCGTCGGCCGGAATGCCCACCTGCTCCGCGACTTCGGCGATGGGGCGCATGCGGCTGGCGCGGGCGATGGCGAGGTCGTGCGACATGACGGAACCGGTGGATCGAGGCGGGGCGCAGTGTGTCATGCCGGGCGCCACGCCGCCGGCCCGCAGCCCGGCGCTATCCTGCTGGTCCCGCTCGTTCCGATTCCGAAGCTCTCGCAGCATGCGCCCCGTCTGCACTCATCTC
>JBDTJD010000314.1:0-7577 GCA_039935975.1 Caldimonas sp. | reverse complement strand
ACCGACGAGCTCGACGACGAGGTCGAGAAGCGCGACTACGGGACCTGGCTGCACGACGTCCTCGACGTCTTCCACCGCGAGCGCGCCGGGCCGCGCGACGCGGCCGTCGACGTGGCGCGCCTGCGCGAGATCGGCGAGGACGTGCGCGCCGCGATGGGCATCGATGCTGCCGCGTTCCTCCCCTACGACGCGAGTTTCGCGGGCTTCGTGCCGCGCTACGTGACGTGGCTGCACGCGCGCGAGCGCAGCGGCTGGCACTGGCAGAGCGGTGAAAGCGAGGTGCGCTGCTCGCCCGACGAGCTGGAAGGGCTGGAGCTGCACGGCTTCATCGATCGCATCGACCGGCGCGACGGCAAGGACGGACCGGTGCTCGAGCTGATCGACTACAAGACCGGCAGCGCCGAGAAGCTGAAGGAGAAGGTGCGCGAGCCGCTCGAGGACACGCAACTCCCGTTCTACGCCGCCCTCGTCGGGGCCGGCAGCGACCTGCCGGTCAGCGCGAGCTACCTCGCCGTCGATCGGACCCGGGGCCTCGTCCAGATCGCCCATCACCACGTCGCCGACGACGCGCGCACGCTCGTCGTCGGCATCGCCGACGAGATGCGGCGCCTGCGGGCGGGCGCAGGCCTGCGTGCGCTCGGCGAGGGCAGTGCCTGCGACTACTGCCAGGCGCGCGGCCTGTGCCGGCGCGACCACTGGGGGCGGCGCGGCGATGGCGCGTGACCAGCCGGCGCTGCGCGTCGACGGCCGGCGCGTCGAGGCGCCGGCCTTCTACGCGGCCGCCTGCGATCCGGCGCGCTCGTGCGTGGTCGAGGCATGCGCCGGGTCCGGCAAGACCTGGATGCTGGTCTCGCGCATGCTGCGCGCCCTGCTCGACGGCGCCGCGCCGCACGAGATCCTGGCGATCACGTTCACGCGCGCCGCGGCGGGCGAGATGCGCGAGCGGCTCGACCAGTGGCTCGCCGACTTCTCGGCGCCACGCTCGACCCACGAAGAGCGCGTACGGGCGCTGGTCGACCGCGGCGTCGATGCGACGCGGGCCGAGGCGCTCGCGCCCGAGCTCGGAAGCCTGCAGGCGCGCGTGCTGGCGGCCGGCCGCCCGGTCGAGATCCGCACCTTCCACGGCTGGTTCGCGCAGCTGCTGCGATCGGCCCCGCTCACGCTCCTCGACCGGCTCGGCGTGCAGGGCGACGCCGAGCTCGTCGAGGACTGGCGCGAGCACCGCACCGCCGTGCATCGCGCCTTCCACGCCGCGCTGCTTCGCGACGATTCCCTGCGCGCCGATCACGCCGCCGCGACGGCCCGGCGCGGCCGCCACCAGCTGCGGGTGTGGCTCGACGTCGTCTGGGACCGACGCGTCGAGTTCGAGCTCGCCGACGAGGCCGGCGTCCTCGCGACGAGCGTCGAGCGCGCCGAAGACCTCTGGCCCGAGCTCTCGACCTACGCCCATCCGGCCGAGGCGATCGCGACCGCGGCGTGGACCGAGCGCCTGCGGGCGGCGGCGGGCGAGCTGACATCGGCGCGCGCGAAGCTGGCGCGCGACGCAGGCGAGGAACTCGTCGCCGCGCTCTCGCTCGCGCCGCGCGAGCGCTTCGACGCCGTCTGGTCGGCGCTCTTCACGGCAACGGACGACAAGCCGCGCGCGCTCGCCAGGGGGCTGCCGATGGCTGAAGAGACGCAGGAGGCGCTCGAACGCCTCGCCATCCAGGTCCATCAGCACGAGTCGCGCGAGGAGCATCTGTGCATGGTCCGTCTCGGCCGCGCGCTGCTGGTGGCGCTGGCCGACTACAAGCGCGCGCAGGGGCTGGCGGACATGGCCGACCTCGAGCGAGTCGCGCTCGTCCTGCTGCGCGACGGCGAGCTGTCCGGGTGGGTCCAGGAGCGGCTCGACGCGCGCGTCTCGCATCTGCTGATCGACGAGTTTCAGGACACCAGCCCGCTCCAGTGGCACGCGCTGCACGGCTGGCTCGCGGGCTACGCCGGCGCCGGTGGCGGCGCGAGCGGCCAGCGGCCGCCGGGCGTCTTCATCGTCGGCGATCCGAAGCAGAGCATCTATCGGTTCCGCCGCGCGGAGCCGCGCGTGTTCGAGGCGGCGGCTTCGTTCGTGCGCGACGGGCTCGGCGGCAGCGTCCTTGCCTGCGACCACACCCGTCGCAACGCGCCGCGGGTGATCGAGGCGATCAACGGCGTGTTCCTCGCCGCCGGCGAGGGTTTCACAGGCTATCGACGGCACACCACGGCGATCGCCGCCGACATCGCCAGCGACGTGGCGACGTTGCCGCGGATCGACCGTCCGCCTCGCCCGGCGTCGCGCCGCGGCGAGGGCGCGGCGCCCCTGGCCTGGCGCGACAGCCTGACCTTGCCGCGGCTGGTCGCCGACGAGGTTCTGCGCGAGCGGGAGGCGGAGGCCGTCGCCGAGGAGATCGGCGCGGCGATTGCCGCCGGCACGCGCGCAGCCGACATCTACGTGCTCTGCCGAAAGCGCCAGTCGCTCCGGCTCGTCGCCCTCGCGCTCGAGCGACGCCACGTCGGCCACTCCGCCGTGGAAGACGCCATGCTCGCCGAGACCACCGAGGCACAGGACCTCATCGCGCTGCTCGACGCGCTCGTTTCGACCGGCCATGACCTGTCGCTGGCGCGTGTCCTGCGCAGCCCGCTGTTCGGCGTCTCCGACCTCGACCTGCTCGCAATCCGCGAGCGCGCGGCCGAGGGTGCGAGCTGGTGGCGCGCCCTGCGCGAGCTCGAAGCGGCGAGCCCCGCCCTGGAACGCGCGCGCGGCCTGCTCGCACGCTGGCACGCGCTCGTCGCGGCGCTGCCGCCGCACGACCTGCTCGATCGCATCGTCGTCGAGGGTGATGCCCATGCGCGCTATGCGGCCGCGGTGCCGCCCGAGCAGCGCGGCTTCGCGCTCGACGCGATCGACGCCGTGCTGGCGCAGTCGCTCTCGCTCGACGGCGGCCGCTACGCGACGCCCTATGCGTTTGTCCGGGCGCTGAAGAAGCGGGCGGTGAAGGCAGCGTTGCCGGTGCGGGCCTCGACGGTGCGGCTGCTCACGGTGCACGGCGCGAAGGGGCTCGAGGCCGACACCGTCTTCGTGATCGACGCCGAACCCGAGCGCAGCAACCCGCCGACGACGACGCTGCTCGTCGAGTGGCCGGTCGAGGCCGAGCGGCCGACACGGTGCGCCTTCGTCTACAACGAGAACCGGTGTCCACCGTCGCTGCGCGCGACGCTCGACGGCGAGATGCGCGCGCGCGAACGCGAGGAGTTGAACGGCCTCTACGTGGCGATGTCGCGCGCGAAGCGCCGCCTCGTCTTCAGCGCCACCGAGCCCTATCTGGCTCCGGTCGGGCCGACGTGGTGGAGTCGCGTCGGGGTCGTGGCATCGGCCCCTGCGTCGCAGCGCCAGGCCGAGCTCTTCCTTGCTCCGGCCAACGTCGGCCCAGCGGCCACACCGGAGGCTGGCGACGTGATCATCGCGACGCTGCCGCCGTGGCGGTCATCGACGCGCGACACGGAGGTTGCGGTTCCCGCCGATGCATCTGACGCGGCTGCGGGCTCGGCTGCGACTGCGGCTTCGAGCGCGAGTGCCAGGCTCGGACGAGCGGTCCATCGCGCGCTCGAATGGATCGTCGCCGACGCCGGCATCGATCGCAGCGAAGCCGCCGACGCGGCCGCACGCGAATTCGGCGCTTCGGCCGCGTCCGTGCGGCGCAGCGTCGCTGCCATCGTCGACCATCCCGACGGCGCCCGATTCTTCCACGGCGCGCAGATCCGCTGGAGCGGCAACGAGGTGGCGGTGAGCGACCAGGGCGACGTCCTGCGCATCGACCGCCTGGTGCTCGTCGACGAGGCGGGCGGCCCGGTCTGGTGGGTGCTCGACTACAAGCTGAGCCATTCGCCGCAGGAACTCGCCCCGTACCGCGAGCAGCTCCTGCGCTACCGGGCCGCGATCGCGCGTGCGCAGCCGGGCGAGACCGTGCGCTGCGCGTTCGTCGCCGGGGACGGCAGGATCGTCGAGATCGCGTAGAGGCGCCGGGAGAGGAACTCTTCACGCCGAGAAGGCCTCGTTTCGCGCGGCTTCTCGCCGGTTCGAAAGAGCGTCCGCTAGGCTCCAATTCGACAACTTCGTCTGTCGCGATGCCGTCCGCTGTCGCCCCTGCTGTCCGTTCCTCATCGCCGATGCGCGCCTTCGGCCGCTACACGCTTCAGCGGCTGCTGGGCAAGAGCGCGGCGACGATGACCTGGCTCGCCATCGACAACGCGAGCTCGGCCGAAGCGATGCTGACGATGCCGCGCCTGCCCCCCACCGGCCAGGGCGTGCTCGCCGACTGGCTCTTCTCGGCGCGACGGGCGGCCAGGCTCGACCATCCGAACCTCGCGCCGGTGGCGGAGTACGGCGTCCACGAGCACTGGCCATTCGTCGCCGTCGACCGCGGTGCGAGCCGGACACTCGTCGAATGGCTGGCCCAGCATCCGGCGCCCCCCATCGAGGACGCGGCGGCCTGGATCGCCGGGGTCCTGCGTGGCCTGGCCTACGCCCACGACGCGGGCATCTCGCACCTCGACCTGCAGCTGCACAGCGTCCTCGTCGACGAGCGCGGCCAGGCGCTCGTGATGGGTCTCGGCGCGGCGCCGCAAGCGAGTGAAGGGGCCGCCGAACCCGCCGCCCGCGTCGAAAGCAGGACGATGCCGCTCGAGCCGACGGCGCTGCGCCAGCAACGCGTCTCGGCCGAGCGCGACGTGCTCGCCTGCGGTGTCGTCCTGCATCGACTCCTCGCCGGCGTGCCCGTGCTCGGCAGCGACGACGTGGCGCAGGTGATCGAGGCGATGGCGCCGATCGGGCGCGAGTTCGTGCGCTTGCCGTGGACGACGCCGCACCCGATCCCCGAGCCGCTGCGCGCGATCGCCAACCGCAGCACGGCCGGCCAGGCACGACTTCGCTACCGCGGCGCGCGAACCTTTCTCGGCGCGCTCGACGGCTGGCGCGAGTCGGCGCAAGACTCGGGCGGGCCGGTGGCGCTGCTGCTCGATCGCCTGCGCACCGTCGGCCATCTGCCGGCGCTGCCGGGCCTGGCCGCGCGCGTCCAGCGCGTCACCACGCGCGAAAGCCAGCGCACCGATGAAATCGCCCGCTACCTGCTGCCCGACCTGGCACTTTCCTTCGAGCTGCTCAAGACCCTCAATTCGGCCCAGGTGCAGGGAACGCAGATCGCCGGCAACGGACCGGTGCTGACCTTGCGCCGGGTCGTCGCGCTGATCGGCGTCGACGGCGTCCGCGCGGCGGCCAACAGCCTGCGCACGTGGCCCGGCCCGCTCGACACCCCCGGCGCGTCGGCGCTGCGTTCGACCATCGACGCCGCGCGCCTGGCGGGTCACGTCGCCCAGGCGCTTCGCCCGGCGGGCTACGACGCCGAAGTGGTCTACCTAATCGCCGTGCTGCAGAACGTCGGCCGCCTCCTGCTTGCCTACCACTTCGCCGACGAGGCCGAGCAGATCCGCCTGCTGATGCAGCCGGGGACGGTGAGCCGGACCGAGGGAGAGAATTCGCCCGCCGAGCAGCCGGGCCTGAGCGAGGCGCTCGCAGCGTTCGCCGTCCTTGGTGTCGAAGTCGATGCCCTCGGCCAGGCAGCGGCCCGGCAGTGGGGCCTCGGCGACGACATCCTTCACATGGCGAGGCGTGCGCCGTCGGATGCGCCGGTGCGAAAGCCCGATGGCGACGGCGACCTTCTGCGCCTTCTCGGCAGCGCGGCCAACGAAACCGTCGAGGCGCTGGGCCTCCCTGCGGCGAAGATTTCCGTCGCGCTCGGTCGTGTCGTGACCCGCTACGCCAAGGTGCTCCGGATCAACACGCGCCTGCTGAGCGAGGCGGTGCAGGAGGCGCGCGATACGCTGAAGGAAGTCGGCCGCGTGCCTTCGAGGTCGAGCGAGTCGGCACGAACGGAGGTGACCGCCAAGGCCGTTGCAACCGGCTCCGCGCCGCCGGGCCCGGCCTGAGCGACAAGCCAACGGACGACGCGCGATGCGTGACGGCATCGAGTCCGACAGCGCACTGGTCGCCGCAGTGCGATGCTGGCCGGATCGAAGCCACGGCCATCATCATGTCCCGACCGGAAGAAGAGCGCTACACCGATCTCCTGCGCCACCTCGGCGCGCCGTCGGCGATCGATCCCGTCGGGCTCGCTGCATCGCTGCGTGAAGTCGAGCGACTGCACTCGATGGGGCACGTCACTCCGGCTCAGCTCCAGGACGCGCGCGACGCCTATGCGGCCACCATCGAACGCGAGCCCCGGCAAGGCGCGCCGCGATCGCCGGAGACGCGGGACGCGTCAAGGTGAATGTGAAAGGTGACGAGCCTGACCCCGGCACTGGTCGCAACGGTTAGGGCTGCTCCGTTCCCGACCTGACCCGGTTGGCCGCGCTTCCATGCGGGGAGGCCCGTCACCGACGATTCTAGAGGACCGACCTTTTCCGGCCGGCTGCAAAGGCCGTCAGGCGCGAACGCCGAGCTCGTCGCCCGAGTACTCGACGTCGAGCGGCTCGATCACAAGGCGCTTCGGCCCGCTCTCGACGGAGCCTGCGACCCAGGCGTCAACGCCGGTCTTCCGGGCGATCGCCGCTGTCCGTTCGGCGTCGGCGCGGTCGACGAAGAGCGCGAAGCCGGCCCCCATGTTGAAGGTGCCGTAGGCGTCGCGATCGTCAAGCCCGGCTTCGGACTGGATGAACGAGAGCACCGCCGGCACTTCGGGCAGGACGTCGATGCGGTAGGTGAACTCCGACCGGTGGCGCATGAGCTTGCGCCAGCCGTGGCCCGTGACGTTGACGGCGTAGTGCACGCGCACGCCGGCCTTGGCGAGCGCCTCGGTGATCGGCGAATAGAGCACGGTCGGCTCGAGCAGCGCCTCGCCGTAGCTGATCGGTACCGCGCTCGACGTCATCGGCGTGAGGTAGCCGCGCGGCAGACGCGTCGCGAGCTGGCGTGCCAGGCTGAGACCGTTGGCATGGATGCCGCTCGAGGCGAGCAGGACGATGGCGTTGCCCGGCGCGAGCCGCTCGCCGAGCGAGAGGCGCTCCTTGGGGCTGACGATGCCGGTGCACGCGGCGGCGAGATCGACCCGGCCCGCTTCGACGATGCCGGCCAGGGCCGGCGTCTCGCCGCCGCCCCAGGTGATGCCGCAGTGGTCGCAGGCGCGCTTCCAGCCGGCGACGAGCTGGCGCGAGCGCTCGGCATCGTCGAACCAGGCCGAGCCGCCCGCGGCCCAGTAGGCCTGGACGACGACCGGCGTCGCGCCGACCGTGATGACGTCGTTGACCGCCATCGCGATCGTGTCCTGCGCGAGTGCTGCGTACGCGCTCGTGCCGGTGAGCTGCGCCATCTCGTCGGCGACCAGCGCCTTCGAGCCGAGGCACTCGACGATGCTCGCCAGATAGAACGGGCCGACGTCGATGACGTAGGCCGACTCGCCGCGCGAGGCCTCGACCTCGCTGAAGCCGTGGCCGTCGAGATGGACGGCGGTGGCTGCGGCGGCCTTCTGGGCAGCGATCTTGAGCGGGTCGATGCGGTCGTAGTCGACCCC
>JBDTJD010000313.1:0-4119 GCA_039935975.1 Caldimonas sp. | reverse complement strand
CACGTGGGAATAGTCGTAGATCGTGATGCCGCAGACGTACATCCGGACGTGGCCGGGCTCGATCGGCGCAAAGGTCCGGGTGTCGCGCGTGAGGGTGTTGTAGATGCGAAGTGTCATGCAGCGGGGGCCTGCTTCGCACCTTGCGCCGCGCGGCGCAACGGGCTTTCGGCGACGAGTGCGTACCCTACAATCAATTCAGTATAGCGGCGTCCATCGCATCATCCATTGCGCAAAGACGTGTCGCGCCATCGCGCCGAGCCCGGCGTTTCCACTCATGTCATTCCGGAACCTCGTCGCTGCGCTGCTGCTTTGCTCAGCCTGTGTCGCCTCGGCGGAGGCGGCCGTCGCCGAGGATCTGGCCGAGGTGACACGGCTGCATCGCGCCGGCCAGACCGAGGCGGCGCTGGCGAGGGCCGACAAGATGCTCGCGGCCCAGCCGAAGGACGCGCAGATGCGCTTTCTCAAGTCGGTGATCCTGGCCGACACCGGTCGCGCTGCCGAGGCGCAGGCACTGCTTCAGCAGCTCGTTCAGGAATACCCCGAGCTCGCCGAGCCGCACAACAACCTGGCAGCGCTCTACGCGGCGAGCGGCGACTACAGCCGCTCGCGCAGCGAGCTCGAAGAGACGCTGCGATTGAAGCCGGACTACGCGCCAGCGCAGGAAAACCTGGGCGACGTGCATGTTCTTCTCGCCGCACAGTCGTACGCAAAGGCACTTCGCCTCGAGCCCTCGAGCGCGACCTTGCCGAAGAAGCTTGCGCTCGCCCGACAGATCGTCGGCGACGCGCGGTCGGGGTCGGCCGAGCCTGCGCCGCCGGCTTCGTCGGCAAGACGCTAACCTCCGTCCTGGCTCAAACAGACCACTACCCACCCGGAGATTCCCGATGCGGATCCATTCCTCTCGTTTCGCTGCCGTCCTGCTCACCGCCGCCGCGCTGGTCGCAACGCCTGCGCTCGCGCAGAAGGTCAAGCTCGAGACGTCGGCAGGCGACATCGTCGTCGAGCTCGACGCGGCCAAGGCGCCGAAGTCGGTCGCGAACTTCCTGCAGTACGTGAAGGCCGGCCACTACGACGGCACGATCTTCCATCGCGTCATTTCCAACTTCATGATCCAGGGCGGCGGCATGAGCGCCGACATGAAGGAGAAGGAGACCCGCGCGCCGATCGCCCTGGAAAGCAGGAACGGCCTCACGAACCAGCGCGGCACGCTCGCGATGGCACGCACGCAGGACCCGAACTCGGCGACGGCGCAGTTCTTCATCAACGTCAAGGACAACGATTTCCTGAACCAGGCGAACTCGCGCGACGGCAACGGCTACGCCGTGTTCGGCAAGGTGATCCAGGGCATGGACGTCGTCGACAAGATCAAGGCCACACCGACCGGCCCGGGCGACGTCCCCTTGCAGCCGGTCGTCATCAAACACGCAACCGTGGAGAAGTGAGAGCATGAAGCAAGTCGATCTGGAAACGAGCCAGGGCACCATCCGCGTCGAGCTCGACGACGTCAAGGCGCCCGAGACGGTGAAGAACTTCCTCACCAATGTCGAGAACGGCCACTACGACAACACCGTGTTCCACCGTGTCATCAAGGGCTTCATGGTCCAGGGTGGCGGCTTCGAGCCTGGCATGTCGCAAAAGCCCACGGGATCGACGATCCAGAACGAGGCCAGCAACGGCCTGAAGAACGAGCGCTACACGCTCGCGATGGCCCGCACGTCGGCGCCGCATTCGGCGACCGCCCAGTTCTTCATCAACGCCGCCGACAACGAATTCCTGAACTTCAAGTCGGAAACGCCGCAGGGCTGGGGCTACGCCGTCTTCGGGCGAGTCGTCTCGGGGCAGGACGTCGTGGACAAGATCGAGCAGGTCCGCACCGGCAGCAAGGGCGGACACGCCGACGTGCCGCTTGACGACGTGACGATCACGCGGGCCACCGTCATCTCCTGACCTCGCGGCGACCCGGGCACGAGCTGATCGGCGCGCTCCGGACCGTGTCGACTCAGCCGAGCGCCGCAGGGCCGCCGATCTTCGAGGCGCCGCCGCACTGGCGTGCCATCGACCTGATGTCGGACCTGCATCTCGCCGAGGGCACGCCCCGCGCCTTCGCCGCCTGGGCCGCGCACCTGCGTCACACCGACGCCGACGCGGTGTTCATCCTCGGCGACCTCTTCGAGATCTGGGTCGGTGACGACGTCGCCGAGCGCGGGTTCGAGGCTCGCTGCGTCGAGATCCTGCGCGAGGCGGCAGCGAGAGTGAAGATCGCCTTCATGCCCGGCAACCGCGACTTTCTCGTCGGCGACGCGATGCTCCAGTCGGCCGGCGTCGAACGGCTGGCCGACCCGACCCTTGTCGAGGCGTTCAGCGCCCGTGTCCTGCTCTCCCACGGCGATGCTCTCTGCGTCGACGACGTCGCCTACCAGCGCTATCGCGCCGTCGTGCATCGGCCCCTTGTGCAGAACGTGTTCGCCGCCCTGCCGCTGGCGATGCGCCGAAGCATCGGCGCCGCGGTGCGCCGGCGCAGCGGCCGGCGCATGCCCCGGGCCGAAGGCACCTTCGTCGATGTCGACGGCCCGTCCGCTCTCGCCTGGCTGCGCCAGGTGCAGGCGCCGACCCTGGTCCACGGCCACACGCATGCACCGGCCAGCCATTCACTGGCCCCGGGTTTCGTTCGTCATGTGCTGAGCGACTGGGAGCTCGACGGCAGCAGCGCCCCGCGTGCCGAAGTCATACGCTGGAGCGCGGCCGGGTTCGAGCGGATCGCGCCGCGCACCGGTCCGGCGCCGAGAGCGACCGCACGAACGTGACCGGCTGGTGGCGCCGCTGGCGCGATGGCCGCACGCTCGAACGTCGCGCGATCCCGGAAACGCTATGGCAACTGACGCTCGCACGCTATCCCTTTCTCGCCTCGCGCAGCGAGGCCGAGCGACAGCGGTTGCGCGAGCTCGCGACCCTCTTTCTGGCGCAGAAGGAATTCCACGGGGCAGGCGGATTGGAAGTCAGCGACGACATGGCCGTGGCAATCGCCGCCCAGGCCTGCCTCCCGGCGCTCGAACTCGGCCTCGAGTGGTACGAAGGCTTCGTCGGCATCGTCGTCCATGCTGATGCGGTCGTCGCACGGCGCGAGATCGAGGACGAGGACGGAGTCGTCCACGCGTACGACGAGGAGCTGAGCGGCGAGGCGATGAGCGGCGGCCCGGTAATGCTCGCCTGGCGGGACGTCGACGAGGCAGGCGAGTCGGCGGCCACCGGCTACAACGTGGTCGTCCACGAGTTCGCTCATGTGATCGACATGCGGGGCGGCGTCACGTCGCGGCTCGACGAGGTCGGCACCGAGAGCGCGCACGGCGCCTGGCTCAACGCCCTGGCCGACGAGTACGAGATCTTCGCGGCAAAGGTCGACGCCGACGCGGAGACCTTCCTCGATCCCTACGGCGCGGAGGCGCTCGAGGAATTCTTTGCGGTCGCTTCGGAGGCCTTCTTCGTCGCGCCCAGGGAACTGCGCAGCGAGGAGCCGAACACCTACGGCCTGCTGAAATCGTTCTTCCGGCAGGATCCTGCAGGACAAGGTTGAAGGGGACCTCGCGGCCCCCTTCCGGGCCTCGTCGCTTTCGCTGCGACCGCTCAGGCCGTCGCGGGCTCGGCCTTCGGCTTGTCGCTCTTTTTCACCGGCTGGATGTCGAGAACGGGCTTGCCCTCGGCATCGACGTCGACCGTGAGCCGTCCGCCGTCCACCAGGCGCCCGAAGAGCAGCTCGTCGGCGAGCGCCCGGCGGATGGTGTCCTGGATCAGGCGCTGCATCGGTCGAGCGCCCATGAGCGGGTCGAATCCCTTCTTGGCCAGATGCGTTCGCAGCCCGTCGGTGAACGTGACCTCGACCTTCTTCTCGACCAGCTGGCTCTCGAGCTCGAGCAGGAACTTGTCGACGACGCGAAGGATGATTTCCTCGTCGAGCGCCTTGAAGCTCACGGTTGCATCGAGACGGTTGCGGAATTCCGGCGTGAACAGGCGCTTGATGTCGGCCATCTCGTCGCCCGCCTCGCGCGAGTTGAGAAAACCGATCGACGCCTTGTTCATCGTCTCAGCGCCCGCATTCGTCGTCATGATGATGATGACGCTGCG
>JBDTJD010000312.1:0-2741 GCA_039935975.1 Caldimonas sp. | reverse complement strand
AGAGGAGCAGCATGGCGCCGATGTCGATCGCGCGCCGGATCGCGGTCGCATCGACCTTCCTGACGATGCCGCTGTGCATGAAGTCGACGCCGTCGACGACGCCGACCGGCTGCGCGGTCAGGAAATTACCCGAGACGACGCGCACGATCGCGTTGGCCATCGGCGTGTTGGGCAGGCCCTGCGAGAACGCAGCCTCGATCTCGAAGCGCAGTTGTCCGGCGGCTTCCTGCGCGCTGTCGAGTGCGACCTCGTCAGTGACGCGCAGCCCGTTGTGATGGCGCGCCGCATGTCCCTTGGAGCGAAGCTGCTCGTCGACCTGCGGCCTGAAGCCGTGGACGAGGACGATCTTGATGCCCATTGCCTGCAGGATCGCGAGGTCCTGAGCGAACGAGGCGAGCTTGCCGGCCGCGATCAGCTCGCCGGCGATGGCGACCACGAAGGTCTTGCCGTGATACGCGTGGATGTACGGCGCGACCGTGCGGAACCACGGCACGAAGGTATGCGGGAAGACGAGGTTCAAGCGATGGCCGACGGCAGCGAAGCGGTGGCGATTCTGTCATGCGGCCGCGCGCCGGCGGGCGGCGTGGCCGGCGCTCAGTTCCAGCCCAGGGAGTCGCTGCCCGGCGGCATCGACGGCCGCGAATAGCCGGCCGGCGTGCGCGAGAAGCGCGCCGCGTGGCGCAACGCGACCAGTCGCCCGAAGCCTGAGTCACTGGTCTCCAGTTGCGAGGAGAAGTCGGCGGCTGGAGCCGCGAAACCGGCCGGGAGCCGGCCGAGCGAGCGAAGCCACTGGCCGGTGCGCGCCAGCGAAACCTGAACGTGCCAGCTGCCGCCTTCACGGCGCTGGCGCAGCAGCGCCGCCTCGATGCCGAACGCGAGCAGGAAGCCGGATGCCATGTCGAGGACCTGCATCGGCAGGGGACGTGGTCGGGCGGCACCGGCCGCATCGCCTTCGTCGGCGTTCAGGCCCGTGGCCGTCTGCACCAGCGAGTCGAAGCCGCGTCGGCCGGCCCACGGCCCGGCCCGGCCGTAGGCGGAGAGCGACGCGTAGACGATGCCGGGCCGCAGTTGCGCGACGCGCTCGGGCCCGAAGCCCAGGGCGTCGATGCTGCCGGGGCGGTAGCCCTGCAGGAAGACGTGCGCCTGGGTGAGTGTCCGCTCGAGCGCCTCGCGGCCGGCTTCGGTGCGCAGGTCGCACAGGGCAGAGCGCTTGCCGCGGCTGGTGTCGGCGATGGCGGCAATGTTGGGCAGGTGCGGCGAGTTGACCAGCAGCACGTCGGCGCCGTAGGCCGCCAGCGTGCGGCCGGCGATGGGTCCGGCGAGGATGCGGGTCAGGTCGAGCACGCACAGGCTGTCGAGCGGGCGCGCGTCGAGGGGAAGATCCGGCCAGTCGCGCGGTGCGGCCTCGCCGATGCGCTCGATCTCGACCAGAGGCAGGCCAGTGATCGCGGCGTGCTGCGGATGGCGCTGCCATTCCTCGCCGGTCCGCAGGGCGGCGACGACCAGCCCCGCTTCGGCGGCGGCGGCTTCGAAATCGAGCGGCTGCCAGGACGCGAGCGCGGTCGCCACCGACTCGCGTGTCGTCGTGTTGCCCACGGGCAGTCCGAGCAGGCGCAGCGTGCCGTCGCGGTGATGGGCGAAATTGGTGTGCAGGCGGACGAAGCCGGCGTCGCCCGCCGCGCCGCAGGCGTACAGGCCGGCGATAGGGTCCCACATCTCGGGGGCGCGGCCGTCGATCGTGAAGTGGAGGCAGCATTCGAGCGCGGCTTCGCGCATGTCGACGTCGACCGCCTGCTCGACACCATTGCGGGTGCGACCCACTTCGGTGGCCGCCAGCGCCGCGGCCGCCAGCGAGAGCTGCGCGGCGACACCGACTCTGAACGAGGAGGGCAGCGCGGGCTCGTGGCCGCTCAGGTGGATCCGGCCGAGCGCCGCGGGATCGAGCCCGGCCTCGCGCCACAAGTCGTCGAGGACGCGACCGCCATCTCGCGGTTCCTTCAGTGTCCCGAGTAGAACTTGCTCGGCAGCCACAGCACGATCTGCGGAAAGACGATGCACAGCGCGTTGCAGACTGCCTGCAGGCCGATGAACGGCAGCGCCGACTTGAAGATCGTCGCCATCGAGATCTCGGGCGGCGCGACGCTCTTCAGGTAGAACAACGAGTATCCGAACGGCGGGCTGAGGAAGGCCATCTGCATGTTGACGATGAAGATCACGCCGTACCAAAGCGAGATGTCGTCGGGCTTGACTCCCTCGAAGCCGAAGACCCCGTTGAAGGAGACGGCGGTGAGGATCGGCACGAAGATCGGCACCGTGAGCAGCAGGATTCCGACCCAGTCGAGGAACATCCCGAGCACGAACAGGATCACCATCATCAGGCCCAAGATCCCGTACGCCGGCAGGCCGGTACCGAGGATCGACTCGGCGACGAAGGTCTGGCCGCCCTTGACGATGAAGAAGCCCACGAACATCGTCGCACCGAAGAAGATCCACATCACCATCGCCGTCGCCTTCAGCGTGGCGAGGGCGGCGTCCTGGATGTTGATCCAGTTGAGGCGTCCGTGCAGGCCGCACACCGCCAGCGCGCCGAACGTGCCGATGCCGGCCGCCTCGACCGGCGTCGCGATGCCGAAGAAGATAACGCCGAGCACCAACAGGATCAGCAGGATCGGCGCGATCGTGTTGCGCAACAGCCGCAGCTTTTCGCGGAGGTTCACGCGCTCCTCGAGCGGCAGCGCCGG
>JBDTJD010000311.1:0-2927 GCA_039935975.1 Caldimonas sp. | reverse complement strand
TGTCGATCGGCACGCCGAAGACGTCGACCGCGAGCTGCGCGTAGCTGGTCGCGATGCCCTGGCCCATCGCCTGGGTCGCCGAGAAGATCTCGATCATTCCGTCGGGCGTGACGTCGATGCTCACCTTCTCCTCGAAGGCGTTGCCGCTGGTCCACTCGAGAAAGGTGGCGAGGCCACGGCCGCGCAGCTTGCCGCGCGCTTCGCTTTCGGCGCGGCGCGCCGCGAAACCGCTCCAGTCGGCCAACGCCAGACCCTGGTCGAGGATCTTCTCGAAGGCGCCGCTGTCGTAGGTCTGGCCGATGGCGTTCTTGTACGGCATCTGGGCGGGCCGGATCATGTTCCTGCGCCGCAGCTCGGCCGGGTCGCGCTTCATCTCGCGCGCCGCCGCGTCGAACAGCCGCTCGACGATGTAGATCGCCTCGGGCCGGCCGGCGCCGCGGTACGGGCCCGTCGGCGTCGTGTTGGTGAGCACGGCCTTCAGGTGCAGGTCGATCGTCGCGATGTCGTAGATGCTGGTCGAGACCCACGGGCCGATCAGCACCTGGATGGCGACGCCGGCCGGCGTCGCGTAGGCGCCGACGTTGGCGAGCGAATGGACGCGCAGCGCGAGCGCCTTGCCGTCGGCGTCGAGCGCGAGTTCGGCACGGCTGACGACGTCGCGGCCGTGCGAGCCGGAGAGAAACTCCTCGCTCCGGTCGGCCTGCCAGCGCACGGCACGCCTGAGCGCACGCGCCGCGTGGGCGACGACGAGGTCTTCCTGATAGATCCCGGTCTTCATGCCGAAGCCGCCGCCGACGTCGCCGACCTGGACATGGACGTCGCTCTGGGCAAGACCGGGCAACGAGCCGGCGATGGTCGCGGCGACGCCGGTCGGCATCTGGCTGCTGATCCGCACGAGCAGGCGGCCACTCTTCGGGTCGACCGTCGCGGCGATGCTGCGCGGCTCCATGGACACCGGGGCGACGCGCTGGTTGACGAGGTCGAGCGCGATGCGCACCGAGGCGCGCGCGAAGGCCGCCTCGGTCGCCGCCGCGTCGCCGTGGCGCATCTCGGCGGCGATGTTGTCGGGCGCCTCGGGCACGATCGTCGGCGCCCCGGCCGTCGTCGCGGCGACGACATCGGTGACCGCCGCGATCTCGTCGTAGTCGACGACGACGCTGTCGACGGCATCGCGGGCCGCCTCGCGCGACTCGGCGACGACGGCGACGACCGGCTCGCCGACGAAACGCGCCATCTCGTGCGCGAGCGCGTGTCGCGCCGGGCCGGCAGCGACGCCGTCGGCGCGCTTGAAGCCGGCGTTGCCGGGCATCGGCTGCAGGCCGGCGGCGACGAGATCGGCGCCGGTGTAGACCGCAAGCACACCGGGCATCGCGCGCGCCGCCTCGACGTCGATGGCGACGATGTGCGCATGGGCATGCGGCGAACGCTGGAACGCGACGGTCGCCTGTCCGGCGACGACGAGGTTGTCGACGAACCGGCCCCGGCCCGCGAGCAGCGCCGCGTCCTCGATCCTGGCCACCGCACGGCCGCTGCCGAATCGTGTCGCTGCGTCGGATGCAGTCATGTTGTTCTCGTGTCCTGTTGAGTGTCAGCCTGCCGCGCCGAGCCCGGCCCAGCAGCGGGTGTAGTCGGTGTCGAGCATTCCGCCAGTCATCGCGAAGGCGGTCGGCCGGAACGGCCAGCGGCTCTCGAACATGAAGGCGAGCGTGTCGTCGAGCTTCGTCGGCTTGAGCTCGGCCGCGCTCGCCTTCTCGAAGGCGTCGGCGTCAGGGCCGTGCGGCACCATGATGTTGTGCAGGCTGGCGCCGCCGGGCAGGAAGCCTTCTTCCCGGGCGTCGTACTGGCCGTGGACGAGCCCCATGAATTCGCTCATTACGTTGCGGTGGTACCAGGGCGGACGAAACGTGTCCTCGGCGACGAGCCAGCGTGGCGGGAAGATCACGAAGTCGCAGTTCGCGGTGCCGGGCGTGTCGCTCGGCGAGGTGAGCACGGTGAAGATCGACGGATCGGGATGGTCGTGGCTGATCGAGCCGATCACGACGAAACGCGCCGTGTCGTACTTGTACGGCGCCAGGTTGCCGTGCCAGGCGACGACGTCGAAGGGCGTGCTCGCGAGCGTCGCACGCCAGAGGCGCCCGTCGTACTTCTTCACCAGCTCCCACTCGCCCGGTGCGTCGTCGACGGCGGCGACCGGCGCCAGAAAGTCGCGCGCGTTGGCCAGGCCGTTCGAGCCGATCGGGCCGAGCTCGGGCAGGCGAAACGGCGCGCCGTAGTTCTCGCACAGGTAGGCGCGCGCCGCGCCGTCCGGCAGCGCGACCGACCAGACCATGCCGCGCGGGATCAGCGCGACCTCGCCCGGCGCGACGTCGAGCCGGCCGAGCTCGGTCGTGATCGCCAGGCGCCCCGATTGGGGCACGACGAGGATCTCGCCGTCGGCGTCGACGAAGGCGCGGCGAGTCATCGAACGATTGGCAACGACGAGATGCGCCGCCATGCCGGTCTGCGCCGCGACGTCGCCGTTGACGACCCAGGTGACCAGGCCGTCGATGAAGTCGAGCGAGACGTCGGCCGCAGGCATCGGCATCGGCCGCCAGCGCAGCGGATCGGGGGGCATCGAGACGCCGCCTGCCGCTCCCGACACCAGATGCGGATGGTCGAGCGGCGTGAACGGCCCGGCCGTCTGCACCGACGGATGCCTGCGGTACATCCACGTGCGCAGGTTGGCAACCCGAGGCGCGGTGAAGGCCGAGCCGCTGAGCAGCTCGGTGAAGAGGCCGTGCGCCGCACGCTGCGGGTTGTTGCGGCCGACCGGCAGCGCGCCGGGCAGCGCTTCGGTCGAATGCTGGTTGCCGAAGCCGGACAGGTAGGCGAGCTGCGCGCTCATCCGAGCGAGGCCCACATCGCCTTGTCGCGCTCGGCCGTCCAGA
>JBDTJD010000310.1:0-9425 GCA_039935975.1 Caldimonas sp. | reverse complement strand
TCGAGCACCTGCTGCACGTGAGCTTCCTGCCGAGCAGCATCTACCTCATCAGCCGCATGCCGAGCGATCCGCAGCAGGGCGACATCGTGCCGATCGCGATCATCTCGCTCGTGCTCGCCTTCGTCGCGACGCTTTATCCGAGCTGGCGCGCGAGTCGCATGCAGCCGGCCGAGGCGCTGCGCTATGAGTGACGACGGAGCGAGCGGCGACGGGCCGATCCTGGTCGCGCGTGGCCTCGTCAAGCAGTTCCTCGAAGGCAGCGGCGACGAGGCGCTCGACGTCACCGTGCTGCGCGGCGTCGACCTCGACGTGCGGCGCGGCGAAGCGCTCGCCATCGTCGGCGCGTCGGGCTCGGGCAAGAGCACGCTGCTCCATCTGCTCGGCGGCCTCGAGGCGCCGACGCAGGGCAACGTCCTTCTTTGCGGCCGTGACTTCACGACTCTTGGGCCGGGCGATCAGGGTGAGTGGCGCAACCGCCATCTCGGCTTCGTCTACCAGTTCCATCACCTGCTGCCCGAGTTCACGGCGCTCGACAACGTCGCCATGCCGCTGCGCATCCGCCGCCTCCCGACCGTCGAAGCACGCGCGCGCGCGGCCGAGGCGCTGCGCTCGGTGGGTCTGGGCGAGCGGCTGATGCATCGGCCGTCGCAGCTCTCGGGCGGTGAGCGCCAGCGGGTCGCGATCGCGCGCTCGCTCGCCGGCCAGCCCGACTGCGTCCTCGCCGACGAGCCGACCGGCAACCTCGACCGCGCCACCGCGGACGGGGTATTCGCACGGATGCTCGAGCTCGTGCGCGGCCGCCGCATGGCTTTCGTCCTGGTCACCCACGACGAGAGCCTGGCGGCACGCTGCGACCGGCGCCTGCACCTGGTCCAGGGCAAGCTCGTGCCCTGATCGAAGCCGGGCCGGCGCGGTTCAGCGCCAGTCGACCGAGCTGAAGCGCTCCTGGCCGAGCAGCGTGTAGAAGATCCCGACCGTGTTGCGGATCTGCCGGCCGGTGGCGGCGCCCGCGAAGTTGGCGTCGCGCCGGTTGCCGAGATAGCGGATCGAGACCGCGTGCTGCTTGTAGACGCGCACCGTGAGCGCCGCGTCGAGCCTGACGATGTTGTCGTGGCCGCCCGAGGTGCCCGAGGCGACGTTGCTCACGAAGTACTCGCGCCCGGTGACGTCGAGCGAGGCCCGGTCGGTGTGGGTCAGGCGAAGCGCCAGCAGGGCCTGCGGCGTGACGCCGTAGTTGTAGTCGCGATCGTTCACCGCGCCGTTGGCGGTGCCGACGGCGGTGTAGCCGACGCCGAGCGTCCCGGTGCCTTCCAGCGAGACCTTCTCCGACAGCCACCAGTGACCGGTCGTGCCGAGCGAGACCGCCGTCGTCGAGACCCGAAAGGTCTGCGGCGAGATGTAGTCGTAACTGCCGTAGATGCCCCAGACGCCGCGATAGTCGGGGCCGACCTCGTACGGTCGGCCGACGAGCAGTCCTCGCGTCAGCACGTTCTCGATCCCGTTGGCGCTCGATGCCGTCGCCTGGAAGTTGAAGTAGTCGAAGGGCCGCGTGTACTGGTAGCCCTTGGCGCCCGGCGAGCCGTAGTCGATCGAGAAGTCGGCCTGGACCTCGTTCGGCTTGAAGCGCGTCGAGGTGATGCCCGTCTCCTCGCGCAGGCTGTGCACGTAGCCGAGCTGGGCGCGGCTGAAGTAGGGCGCGTCGTGGCTCGAGAAGATGCCGCCGTAGCGATCGGCGAAGACGAGCCGGTTGAAGCCGCTCGATGGCGAGACCGCCGCAGCGACCGCCTCGCGCCAGGGCCGCGACATGCCACCGCCTTTTTCGAGGACGAGATTGGACATCCGAAAGAGAGCCTCGCCGAGGAAGGTGCCGCCGATGCCACTCGCAACCTGGTCGTTGCGCGACGGGTGGGTCTGCTCGCCGAAGATCTCCCAGAAGGCGCTGCCCGCGAAGGTGTAGCCGGCCGACTCCCAGTAGCTGAAACCGGCCGAGCGCGCGAAGCCGTGGTACATCCCGCCCTGGTAGGGGTGGGCGAACTGATTGATCGAGAACGGGTCGCGGTCGGTGCCCCAGCCGCTGCGCAGGTTGCGGCGGATGCTGCCCAGGCTGACCGCATAGTCGTCGCGGCCGCTGCCGAAGGCACGATTGGTGCGGTTGAGAAGGACGTCGAAGCCGACGATCTCGAGTGCCGGCAGCGCGTAGTCCTTCGGCTGCGCCGCGCGGGTCGCGATGGCTGCCGGCTCGGCGACCACGCTCGCCGGCAGGACCGGGCGTGCGCTCGCGCCGCTCGCCGCGGCGGCGGGAGACGACGCGCTGTCGACCGCATCGGCTCCGTGCGCCGCGGGCGACGCGGCAAGGATCGCCACGAGCGCTGGCGTCAGGGCAACGGCGAATCCGGCACGGCGGCACGACACGGGATGGGATTTCGGCATGAGCGAGGCGGCTGAATCGTTGCTGCGAAGCCTAGCGTCGTGCCCGCGGGATGCGCGCGTCCGCCCGGCGCGACGCGGCATGCTCCTACGCGAGCGGTTCCTCCGGCGTGGCGGTGCCGCGACGGTTTCGCCGCAGGCGGCCAAACCGGCTCAGCCGGCGCCGAAGCGTGCCGCCGAGCGCGCCTTCGCCTTCTCGGCCTCGACGGTGCGATCGCGCCGATCAGCGCTCGTGACGAGCGATTCGATCAGGACGCGCGCCGTCGCTGCGATCTGCTCGACGGCCGCATCGAACGCCGCCGCGTTGGCCTTCGACGGCACGCTGAAGCCGCTCAGCTTCCTCACGAACTGGAGCGACGCGTCGCGGACCTCGAGCTCGGTGGCGGGCGGCTCGAAGTTGAAGAGGGTCCGGATGTTCCTGCACATGATGTCGTTGCGTCGTCTTCCTTGACTGCTGAGCGAGGAGTTGCCGCGCCGTCGATCCTCAAGCCCGGGACGAATGGAGCGCGACGCGGTTGCCTTCGCTGTCGAGCACGACCGCGCGAAAGCCGTGCGGTCCGATCGGCACGATCGCCTCGAGCACCCGTCCGCCGTGCGCGCTCGCGGCGGCGACCGCCTCTGCGATCCGTCCCTCGGCGTTGAGGTAGACGAGCGGGCCGCGCGGCGAAGGCGCGTTGTCGGGCCCGGACGCGACCAGGCAACCGGCGACGTCGCTGCCGGCATGGGCGAGCAAGCCGAAGCTGAAGCCGGGCCCGCCCTCCTTCGTGACCGCACTTCCGAGCACGGCGGCGTAGAACCCGATCGCGCGGTCGAGGTCGGTGACCGGGATGTCGACCCAGACGAAGCGGTGGCTCATGGCGGGGACTCCTTCATCGGTCAGCGGACCGGATAGGTGCCGTCGCCGTGCGGCGCGGCGCGAAAGACGGCCAGCGTCTCGGCGGCGTCACTCAGGGCTCGCAGCGCCGGGAAGCGAGTCGGCGGCACGAGCGGCGCGACCGACGAGAGCTGGATGAATCGCCACACGACCGCGCTCGTGATGCCGTCCTGGCCGATCGTGTCGGCACCCGCCGTAAGCGGCCGGCGCACGAGCTCGACCTCGAGCGCGTCGAGGGCCGCGAGCATCTGGCCGGTGACGCGATCGATCCACGGCGCGTGCTGCTTGTGCTCGGGCCTGAGCGACCTTTCGTAGACGATCTGGACGCACTTCTCGCACGCCGCGAGCGCAAGGCCGAGCAGCCGAAGCGAATGCTGGCGCCGACCCGCATCGACAGGCACCAGGGTCTTGCGGCCGGCAGAAAGCGCTTCGGCGTGGTCGAGGATCAGCGTCGAGTCCATCAGCACCGCGCCGTCGGCGCAGACGAGGGTCGGCGCCTTGACGACCGGATTGATCGCCGCGAACGCGTCGAACTGGCGGAACACCGAGATCGACTCGTGCGTGAATGCGAGCTCGAGGAGCTGCAGGGAGATCGCGACCCGGCGCACGTAGGGCGAGTCGAGCATGCCGATCAGGCGCATCGCGGGGGTCCTTTCATCCCCGTCACCGTAACCGGACGGTCGTCGCCTTGTCAATCGACGCCCGGACGCTACGCTTCGCTTCCATGAGCGACGAGAAGACAGCGGCGCGCGACGGTCTCTTCGTCGCCGAGGACGGCCTGGCCCGCTGCGCCTGGTGCCGCGGCAGCGAGGTCTATCGCCGCTATCACGACCTCGAGTGGGGCGCGCCGGTGTTCGACGACCGGCGCCTGTTCGAGAAGATCTGCCTCGAAGGCTTCCAGGCCGGACTCAGCTGGCTCACGATCCTCAACAAGCGCGAGAACTTCCGCGCCGCGTTCGCCGGCTTCGACGCCGAGCAGGTCGCCCGCTTCGGCGCGACGGACGTTCTGCGGTTGCTCGGCGACGCCGGCATCGTGCGCCATCGCGGCAAGATCGAGTCGACGATCAACAACGCGCGCCGGGTCCGCGAGCTGCGCGCCGAGTTCGGCTCGTTCGCGGCCTACGCGTGGTGCTGGGAGCCGTTCGCCGGGACGCGACCCGAGCGCCTGACGCCCGCCGTGCTCGCGGCGCTCGGCCCCTCGGCCGCGGCGATCGACTTGTCGAAGGATCTCAAGCGGCGCGGCTGGACCTTCGTCGGCCCGACCACGGTCTACGCCTTCATGCAGGCGATGGGGCTGGTCGACGACCATTTCGAGGGCTGTCATGCCCGCGGCGCGATCGAGCGCGAAAGCCCGGACGCGGGCCGACCGCTTCAGTTCAGCGGATCTTGATGCGGCCGAGCCGCTTCGCGTTGGCCACCGCCTTGCGGCGCACCGGCGCCATGCCCTTGCCGAGGACGTCGAGCGCGGCGCGCTGCAGCGCCGCCGGCGAGGGCGAGGTGGGCTTGCCGCCGTGCGACATCGAAAGCATCGACTTGAACCAGTTCGCGGCGAAGGTCTGCTGAGACCGGGCCGCCTGCGCCGCCATCGCCCGCCACGCGTCGGCGAACGCGACGTTCTTCTCGGCGACCATCCGCTCGAATTCCTTGCGGTCGCGCGCCGAGGGCTTCGGTCCGGCCAGGGCCATCCGCGTCATCCGGTGGGCCACCACCTGCGGCACGGCCACGGCGAGTTCCGCGGTCTGCGCGGCGAGCGATCGAGCGGGGGTCTTGCGGCGCGGTGGCATCGTTGGTCTCGGCAAGACTCGACTGTAGCTCGCCTCACTGCACGAAGCGCCAGCGGGCGAGCGCGTCATGAAGTCCGCGTGCGTGGCGGGCGCCGGGCATCCGTCTTGACGGCCTCCGGCGCCATCGCGAGCCATCGGGCGCGCGACAGGCGATAGAGGCAATGCTCGCGCACTGCGCTGTCGATCGGCAAGGCAGGGTGCATGAACGTCGGATCGGTCTCGGTCATGCCGAGTCGCTCCATGACCGCCCGCGAGCGGCGGTTGCCGACCGCCGTGAACGACACGATCTCGTCGAGGCCGAGGCGTTCGAAGCCGATGCCAAGCGCTGCTTTCGCGCCTTCGGTCGCGTAGCCGCGTCCCCAGTGCGCGGCGGCCAGGCGCCAGCCGACCTCGACGCAGGGCGAGCACGGCAAGGCGGGCGCGGGCGATTCGAGGCCGATGAAGCCGATGAATTCCCCCGTTCGGCGCAGCTCCGCGGCCCACAGGCCCCAGCCACGCTCGTCCATCCGGGCCCGCCATCGGGCCACCGCGGCCGCGCTCGCTTCCCGGCTTTGCGTCGACGCGAAGTACGCCATGACCTGCGGGTCGGCGTTCATCGCGGCGAAGGGCTCGATGTCGTCGTCGCGCCACGGGCGAAGGTGCAGCCTTTCCGTCTGCAGCTCAGTCTGACCGCTCGTCATCGATCCGCCGGCGGCGCCGCCTTCGTGCGCGCCGTGACCTCGATCTCGATCTTCATGCGCGGATCGGCGAGCCCGGCCGAGATCATGGTCGCTGCAGGCCGCACCTCGCCGAGCCAGCGTTGCAGCACCGGCCAGCAGCTCGCGAAGTCGCCTGCGTCGGGCAGGATGTAGCGCACGCGGACGACATCGGCCATCGTCGCGCCGGCCTCGGCGAGCGCCGCCGCGATGTTCTTCAGGCATTGCTCGGCCTGCTCGACGACGTCGTCGGCAATCGTCATCGCGGCGTAGTCGAATCCGGTGGTGCCCGAGACGAAGATCCATTCGTCGTCGACGACCGCACGCGAATAGCCGATGTCGCGCTCGAAGGACGAGCCGGAGCTGATCAAGCGACGTGCCATCGCGAACCTCCTGTCGAATGCGCAAGTGCCATCGGGCCGGCCGGGCTCACGGCTTGACGTCGAGGACGAGTTGGGTCTGCGTGACGACAGTGCACAGCTTCCCCTCGGCGTTGCGGATCGACGTCTGCCAGACCATCGTCGTGCGGCCGCGATGGAGGGCGACGCTCTCGCCGGTGACGACGGTGTCGACGCGCGCCGAGGCGATGAACTGGGTGCTCGAGTCGGTCGTCGTCGTGCGCTTTCCGGGCGCCAGGTTCAGCACCGTGCCGACGGCGCCCAGCGTGTCGGCAAAGGCCATCGCCGCGCCACCGTGGAGGATGCCGCCCGCCGTGCACAGGTCGGTCCGCACCGTCATCTCGGCGACGACGCGATCCGGCGCCAGCGATGTCAGCGTCACGCCCATCAGCCCGGGAAAGAGCGGATCGATCCGCTTCTGCAGTGTCGCGACGTCGTGCGGCGAAGCCGCCGCGAAGCGCGGCCCCGAGACGTCGTCGGTCACGCCGGCGGCCTCTTGAGGTCGACGACGTTGCCGTCGGGAGTCAGGCGCAGGCCCACGTGATGGTCGAGCCGTGCGACGGGGAAGCCCTGGCGTTCGGGATCATTCGCCATCGACGTGTCCCCGGCCGATCGCCTTGCGCATCGTCAGTCCCAGCACCTCGTAGCCGAGCTCTTCGTAGAGCGCTCGCGCAGCGGCGTTGAACGCGAACACGTTCAAGCCGATCGCCTCTATCCCGAGCCCGCGGGCGATTGCCTCGAGTTCGACGAAGGCGCGTCGCGCGTATCCGGCACGCCGATGGGCCGCGTCGACCTCGATGTTGAACACGTAGCCGGTCGGCGTGCCGGTGGCGGTCTGCACCGCGAACCAGAGCGTACCGACGGTTGCGCCGCCGCTCGGGTCGCGGATCTCGTACAGGTGCATGCCCGGCGTGGCGAGACCCGCAGGCAGGATCCGCGCATGCTCGGCGCGCGACAGCTCGACCGCGCCGGCAGCCGGCCAGCGGCCGGCCGAGACATTCTGGCGCGCGTAGCTCTCGACGGCCATCGGCAGGAAGGTCTCGTAGAACGCTGCCGACATCGGCACGAGCACATCGGCGCAGGCCGGCTCGGATCGCGTCAGATCCAGGGTCATGAAGACCGAGTTCGGATCGTCGGTGTAGTCGCCGAACGGGCCGCAGCGAACGAAGCCGAAGCTCTCGTAGAGCCGATGCGCCGGGTCGAACGCCGGCTGCGAGCCGGTCTCCAGGCTCAGGCGCCGCAGGCCGCGCGCGCGGGCCGTCTCGACGATCGTGGCGAGCAGGGCGCGTCCTGCGCCGCGCCGGCGCAGCCGCTCGGGCGTGCGCATCGACTTCACTTCGCCGTGGCTCGCGTCGAGCGTCTTCAGCGCACCGCAGCCGAGCAGCGTCGCGTCGTCCCAGGCCGACCAGAAGGTGACCTCGGGGCGACGCAGCTTGTCGACGTCGAGCGCATGGACGCTCTCGGGTGGCGAGATCCGGCGCATGCTGGCGAGATGCTCCTCGAGCAGTGCACCGATCTGCGGGCGCGACAGATCGTCGATCTCGATCTTCACGGCCAGGCTCGGGTCGTCACGGCGCTGGCGCGGGGATGCGGGAGATCTGCACGCTCACGATTTTCCACTCGCCGCCGCGGCGCAGGTAGATGTCGATGTAACGATAGTGGCTCGCGAACGCCTTGCCCCGGTACGAGCCGGTCATTCGCGTTCGTCCGCTCAGGAGCGCGACATCGCCGTAGACGCGCACGTCGAAGTCGTCGACGGTGTAGGGATGGATGACCAGCTCGGGTGCCATCAGGTCGTCGACGAACGGCGTCTTGCTCTCGACGTCGCCCGCGCCGTCGATGTTGCGGAAGTCGTCGGCCATGTTCGCTTCGATGGCCGCGCGGTCCTTGCGCACGATCGCCTTGTCCCAGCGATCCGCCTGCGCCGCGAGGGCGGCGACAAGCGCCGCGTCGGCGGCGCCGTTGGCCTGCGGCGTGGCGGCGCAGCCGGACAGCAGGAGCAAAGCCGCGGCTGCGGCGTAGAGGGCGTGCCGGCCGGATCGCAGGATCGAGGTTCGGAGGGTCATGGCGTCGACCGGTTCGGGTGCAGCGATGCCGCCATGCGATCGCTCGCCCCGGCGCCTCAGTCGATGCGCCGCACGGAGCGGATCCGGATCGACCGCGACAGCCGCTGCGCCGCTTCGCCCTTGGCATACAGAGCGCGAACGACGTCCATTCCGTCGACGACGCGGCCGAACGCGGCGAAGCCCTTCCCGTCCGGATTGCGGCCGCCGCCGAAGTCGAGCGCGGGCTGGTCGCCGATGCAGATGAAGAACTCCGAGCTTGCCGTGCCGGGCAGGCTGCGCGCCATCGAGAGCGTGCCGTCGAGATGCCGGAGGCCGGTCGCGCGCGTTGACTCGTGCACGATCGGCGGCAGCGGCGACGACTCGTCGTCCGAGCTGTCCAGGCCCCATTGCACGACCTCGATGCTGTGACGCGTCGCGGGCGGCTGGTTGGCAGGCGTGACGATTCGATAGACGACCGCGCGGTCGAGCAGTTTGCGATCGACGTACGCGAGATAGTTCGCCACCGTCACCGGCGCGACCGCGCTGTTCACTTCGACGACGAAGACGCCCAGCTCGGTGTCGACGCGGGTGCGCACGACGCCGTCCCGAGGCGCGGCGATCGACGGCGTCGCGATCGCCAGGGCGGCCGGGAGCGTGAGGAGGCGCCGTCGCTTCATGCCGGCTCGTTCAGGCGCGTGCCAGCGTGAGGGCGTCTTCCGGACAGGCCTTCACGCACAGGCCGCAGGCCTCGCAGGCGCCGGCGTCGACGAGCGATGCCTGCTGCCAGCGATGGGCGAGGCCCTTGATCCGTCCACGCAGGCTGAGTCCCGCGCGCTCGCTCTTCGGCAAGGTCGCGACCGCAAACACCGACACGGGGCAGACCCGCGCGCAGTCGCCCTTGCCTTCGCAGCGGTTGCGGTCGATCACCGGTCGAAACACGCCGGGTGTCTGTCTGCATTCCGGTGGATGGGTCAAGCGGCTTCTCCTCGCTGCGCGGTCAGCCGCCATTGTCGACGAGGGTCCACGCCGCCAGCGCGAACGTCGAAAAAGGGATGACGAGCGGCGTCACGGTCGCTTACGCGAACGTGGCGGCGACCTGCGACCGGCGGCCCCCTTCTTCGCGGCCGATTTGTGCGCAGCTCCCGGCGCCGCCTTTCTCGCGGCTCTCGGCTTTGCCGGTGCCGCGATCGCGGTCGCGCGAA
>JBDTJD010000309.1:0-4851 GCA_039935975.1 Caldimonas sp. | reverse complement strand
ATGCAGTTCACGGTGCAGGCGGTGATCGAGCGCGTGAACCGGCTGAAGATCGCGCTGCGTCCGGGCGACGTCTTCATCGTCAACGACCCGTACCTCGGCGGCACGCACCTGATGGACGTGAAGTTCGTGCAGCCGTTCTTTCGCGACGGGCGCCTGTGGTGCTGGCTCGCCAACACCGGCCACTGGCCCGACACCGGCGGCATGGTGCCCGGCGGCTTCTCCGCCAACGCCACCGAGGTCGAGCAGGAGGGCCTGCGGCTGCCGCCGGTCAAGCTCTACAAGGAAGGCGTGATCGACGACGAGATCCTCTCGATCATCCTCAGCAACATCCGCATTGCCGATCAGCGCATCGGCGACATCAAGGCGCAGTCGGCGGCGCTGGCGACCGGCGAGAGGCGCCTCACGGCGCTGCTCGACCGCTACGGCGACGCGACCGTCGATGCCGCGATCGTCGAGCTCAAGCGGCGCGCCGCGCGCCAGATGCGCGAGAGGATCGCGACCATCCCCGATGGGGTCTACCTCGGCGAGGCCTTCGTCGACTCCGACGGCGTCGTCGACGAGCCGCTCCGGATCGCGATGAAGATCACCAAGCGCGGCGGCGGCGACATCGAGCAGGCCGCGCTCGAGTTCGACATGACCGGCTCGTCGCCGCCGTGCAAGGGGCCGATGAACAGCGTCATCGCGACGACGCGCTCGTCGATCTACCTCGCGGTGAAGCACGTCTTTCCGGAGGCGGCGATCAACGCCGGAACGTTCGAGCCGCTCCACATCGTCGACCCGGAGGGCACCTTCCTGTACGCGCACTATCCGAAGCCGGTCTCGGGCTGTGCCGCAGAGGTGAGTCAGCGCATCGCCGAGGCGGTGTTCGACGCGCTCGGCCGGGCGATCCCCGACCAGCTCTTCGCGGCGCCGGCCGGCACCAGCGGCAACCTCGGCGTCGGCGGCTTCGATCCGGAGAAGAACCGGGCCTACGTGATGTACGTGATCTCGGGCGGCGGCTACGGCGGCAGCCCGGTCGGCGACGGCATCTCGAACGGCTGCTCGACGATCGGCATCTCGAAGACGACGCCGATCGAGATCATGGAGCAGCTCTACCCGGTGCTCTTCGAGGAGTACTCGCTGCACGAAGGCTCGGGCGGTGCCGGCGAGCACCGTGGCGGCTTCGGCGTCAACTACCGCATCCGCCTGCGGCGCGGCGATGCGCGCGTCTCGATGGTGATGGACCATGGCCGCGCCGGCCCGCCCGGCGCCCAGGGCGGCGGGGCCGGCGGCGTCAACAAGGTGAGCGTGATCAGGGGCGGCGTGGTCTACGTGCCACCGCATCTCTCGAAGGACCAGGACATCGAGATCCATGCCGGCGACGTCATCGCCGTGTCGACGCCTGGCGGCGGCGGCTTCGGCCCGGCCAAGGCGCGGCCGGCGGCGGCGCGCGAGCGCGATCTCGCGCTCGGCTACTACACCGCCGACGAGATCGAGCGGGCCTTCGCGCCGGCCGGCTCGCCGCCATGACCGACGCCCGCGGTGACAGCCCCTGCATCGACGTCTGCCGGATCGACGAGAAGACAGGCTGGTGCGAAGGATGCCTGCGCACGATCGACGAGATCGCGACCTGGGGCGCGCTCGATCCGACGACGCGGCGCGCGATTCTCGATCGCCTGCCGGAGCGCTGGAACCAGGTCGTCGGGCCCGTGCGCGTGAGCCGGCGATGAAGGCGATCGACTTCTGGTTCGATCCGGTCTCGCCCTACGCGCAGCTCGCCTTCGAGCGGCTTCCCGAGGCGTTCGCCGGACTGTCGTACAGCGTCGCCTACCGGCCGATCGTCTTCGCCGCGCTGCTCAAGGCCTTCAGCCACAAGGGTCCGGCCGAGATCGAGCCCAAGCGCGCCTGGACCTTTCGCCAAGTCCACTGGCTCGCGCACCGGCACGGTCTGTCGATCGACACGCCGGCCCGACATCCGTTCAATCCGATCGCGCTCTCGCGCCTGGCCTGGGCCTCGGCGCCCGAAGGCATGACGCCCGGCCGGCACGTGTGCGCGCGCATCCTCGACCACGTGTGGCACGGAGGCGCCGACGCCGAGGATCCGGAGCGTGTCGCGGCGCTCGCCGCGCGACTCGCACCGCGCCTCGATCCGGCGAGCGACGAGGTCAAGCAGCGTCTGCGCGACGAGACTGACGCCGCTCTCGCGCGCGGCCTCTTCGGGGTGCCGACGATCGGCGTCGGCGAGCGGCTCTTCTGGGGATTCGATGCGCTCGACATGGCGGCGGCGCTGTTGCGCGGCGACCCCTGGTTCGACCAGCCGCACTGGGAGCGCGAGGGTGCGCCGAGGCCCGGCGCCAAGCGGCGTTAAGCGGCGCTGAAGAGCAGATAGCTCATCCCGGGCGGGCCCGTCTCGGGGTTTTCACCCAAGGAACCGGACTGCAGTTTTCATCGGAGCGCGGCGAAAAGTCGTCAGTATTCGCCTTGCGGTCGCCGGGGGGCGATACGTTCAAAAGCACGGAGGGAATCCAGATGGTCACAAAAGCAGTGCCGGTGGGCGCACAAATCGCCCGACCGATGACGCGCGAAGAGAAGAAAGTCATCTTCGCGTCCAGTCTCGGAACGGTTTTCGAGTGGTACGACTTCTATCTGTACGGGTCGCTGGCAGCGATCATCGCCAAGCAGTTCTTCGCCGCCCTCGATCCGACGGCCGCGTTCATCGCTGCCCTGATGGCCTTCGCGGCGGGATTCCTGGTCCGTCCGTTCGGCGCGCTCGTGTTCGGCCGGCTCGGCGACATGATCGGCCGCAAGTACACCTTCCTGGTGACGATCCTGATCATGGGCACGTCGACGTTCATCGTCGGCCTGCTGCCCGGCTACGCCTCGATCGGCATCGCCGCGCCGATCATCCTCGTCGGCCTGCGCCTGCTCCAGGGCCTGGCGCTCGGCGGCGAGTACGGCGGGGCCGCGACCTATGTCGCGGAGCACGCCCCGCATGGCAAACGCGGCGCGTACACCTCGTGGATCCAGACGACGGCCACGCTCGGTCTTTTCCTCTCGCTGATCGTCATCCTCGGCTCCAAGGAGATCCTGGGCGACACGGCGTTCAACGACTGGGGCTGGCGTCTCCCGTTCCTGCTGTCGTTCTTCCTGCTGATCATCTCGGTCTGGATCCGGCTCAGCCTGAACGAGACCCCGGCCTTCAAGAAGATGAAGGAGGAGGGCAAGACCTCGAAGGCGCCGCTGGCGGAATCGTTCGGCCAGTGGAGCAACGGCAAGATCGTCCTGCTCGCGCTGCTCGGCCTGACCGCTGGCCAGGGCGTGGTCTGGTACACGGGCCAGTTCTACGCGCTCTTCTTCCTCACCGCGCAGTTGAAGGTCGACTCGACGACAGCCCAGCTGATGATCGGCGCATCGCTCCTGCTGGGCACGCCGTTCTTCATCGTCTTCGGCACGCTCTCTGACCGGATCGGGCGCAAGCCGATCATCATGGCCGGTTGCCTGCTCGCGGCGCTCACCTTCATCCCGCTCTTCCACGCCCTCACCCAGGCCGCCAACCCCGAGCTGGCGGTGGCGCAGGCCAAGAGCCAGGTCGTGGTCCATTCCGACCCGGCGCGCTGCTCGTTCCAGGGCAGCCCGATCGCGCGCGAGATCGACTTCAAGACGCCGTGCGACATCGCCAAGCGGTTCCTGGCGCGCAGCTCGGTCAGCTACGACAACGTCGACGTGCCGCCCGGAACGGCCGCGACGGTGACCATCGGCGACAAGACGATCAGCCCGCCGGCGGCCACCGTCGTCAACCAGAAGTTCGACGCCGAGAGCGTCGCCAAGGTAAGCGCTTTCCAGAAGGAGCTCGCCGCCGAGCTCGCCGCCGCCGGCTACCCGGCCAAGGCCAAGCCGATCGGCTTCATGAGCGGGCAGTGGTGGAACGTGGTGGGCATCCTGTTCATCCTGGTGCTCTACGTGACGATGGTCTACGGGCCGATCGCCGCCATGCTGGTCGAGCTGTTCCCGACCCGGATCCGCTACACGTCGATGAGCCTGCCGTACCACATCGGCAACGGCTGGTTCGGCGGCCTGCTGCCGACGACGGCGTTCGCGATCGTCGCGTCCACCGGCAACATGTACAACGGCCTGTGGTACCCGATCGTCATCGCGGCGATGACCTTCATCATCGGCACTCTCTTCGTGCGCGAGACCAAGGACGTCGACATCTACGCGAACGACTGAACCGGGGCCACCCGCTTCCGAGGCCGGCCGCGCAAGCGCCGGCCTTTTTTCATGGCGCCGCGACGCCGCCGTTGGCGATGGCGACGGCGCGGAGCGAGAGCCGGCCCCGGCTCAGGCGAACAGCGCCGCGTGCTGCTCGCGCAGCAGCTTCTTCTGGACCTTGCCCATCGTGTTGCGGGGCAGCTCGGCGACCACGAAGAGGGCCTTGGGCACCTTGAAGTTGGCGATCCGCGCCTTCAGGATCGCGATCAGCGCGTCGCCTTCGAGCGCGGCGCCGTTGCGTGCGACGACGACCGCCACCACGGCCTCGCCGAAGTCGCCGTGGGGCACGCCGATGACAGCGCTCTCGGCGATGCCGGGCAGGTCGTTGAGCACGCTCTCGATCTCGGCCGGATAGACGTTGTAGCCGCCGCTGATGATGAGGTCCTTGCTGCGACCGACGATCGAGACATAGCCGCGCTCGTCGACCACGCCGACGTCGCCGGTGCGAAACCAGTCGTCGGCGGTGAACTCTTCCTTCGTCTTCTCGGGCATGCGCCAGTAGCCCATGAAGACGTTCGGCCCGCGCACCTCGATCGACCCGACAGTGGTCGCAGGCAAGGGCTTGCCTTCGGGCCCGACCACGCGCAAGCCGACGCCCGGCAG
>JBDTJD010000308.1:0-3168 GCA_039935975.1 Caldimonas sp. | reverse complement strand
AAGTTGTAGAAGCCCGCGTCGAGCAGCCGCTTGATCTCGACCGGCTCGTTCCACGAGGGCCGAACGACCGGCGCGCTGGCGCTGTCCTTGAGTGCCATCAGCTGCGGAATGAACGTCGTGACGTCGTTGGGTGAGTGCTCGCCGTCGAGGAGCAGCCAGTCGAAGCCGGCGATGCCCAGGACCTCGGTGGTGATCGGGCTGGCGAGCGAGCACCAGCAGCCGATCAGCGTCTCGCGTGCGAGCAGCCGCTTCCTGAAGGTGTTGGGAAAGGCGCGGTAGGCCTCGGGTCGGGTCATGAATCTTCTCCTTGGAAGCGGGTCCAGTTCCAGGGCAGCGGCTTCGGCACCCGGAGACCGTACGACTGAGGGCGGCCTTCTGCTACAGCTTCATCATTCTCGGCAGGACCAGGCTCAGCCACGGGAACGCGACCACGATCGCCAGCAGCACGATCTCGGCCCACACGAACGGGGTCACGCCGCGAAAGATGGTCTTGGTCGTGAGGTGCGGCAGCATGCTCTTGACGACGAACATGTTCATGCCCACCGGCGGGCTGATAAGGCCGATCTGCATGACGACGACGATGACGATGCCGAACCACACCGGGTCGTAGCCGAGGCCGACGACGAGCGGGAAGAACACCGGCACCGTCAGCAGGATGATCGAGAGCTCTTCCATCACCGCGCCGAGCACGATGTAGATGGTGCAGATGGCCGCCATCACCCAGACCGGGTGCAGCTCGTAGCGCGACACCAGCGCCTTCAGGTCGCCGGGCATCGTGGTGTAGTTGAGGAAGTTGGTGAAGACCAGCGCCCCGACCAGGATCATGAAGAGCATCGCCGTCGTGCGCGAGCTGTCGACCAGCACCTCGAAGAGGGCCCGAATGCCGAGCGAGCGGCGCAGCAGCGCGATCACGAAGGCGCCGAAGGCGCCGACGCCTGCCCCTTCGGTGGCCGTGAAGACGCCGCCGTAGATGCCGCCCATGACGAGCGCGAAGAGCGCCGCCACCGCCCACACGTCCTTGACCGCGGACATCCGCTCCGTCCACGACACCCGCTCGGCCGGCGGGCCGGCGGCCGGGTTGCGCCAGACGATGTATTGCACCGCCATGCACAGCAGGACGATCGCGACGACGCCGGGCAGCACGCCGGCGGCGAACAGCTTGCCAATGCTGGTGTCGGTGAGGATGCCGTAGATCACCATCAGGGTCGACGGCGGGATCAGGATGCCGAGCGTGCCGCCCGCCGCGATGGAGCCGGCCGCGAGGTCGTCGCCGTAGCCGTGGTCGCGCATCGACGGGTAGGCCACCTGCGCCATGGTCGCCGAGGTCGCGATCGACGAGCCGCAGATGGCGCCGAAGCCGCCGCAGGCGAGCACGGTTGCCATCGCCAGGCCGCCGCGCAGGTGGCCGACGAAGGTGTAGGCGGCCCGGTAGAGCTCCTTCGACATGCCGGCCTTGGTGACGAAGTTGCCCATCAGGATGAAGAGCGGCACCACCGACAGCGTGTACTGGAAACCCGACTCGTAGACCACCGAGGTCGCCGACGCCATCGAGATCGGCAGGCCGCGCATCCACCAGACGCCGAGGAAGCCGATCAGTCCCATCGAGAACGCGATCGGCACGCGCAGGAACGAGATCACGAGCATGGCCGCGAGGCCGACGAAGGCTTCGGTCATCGCCGTCGTCCCTCAGTGACCGTCGACGCGCGCCGGCTCGGCCTGGGGCACGAAGATCAGCGCCAGGTGGATCAGCGCCGTCACCACGATCATCGCGCCCATCAGCCACGCCACCGGTGCGAGCGGCAGCTTCAGCACGCTGGTGGTGTCGCCGTACGCGGCCACGCGCAGGGCGCGCCGGAAGATCAGCCAGCCGATGCCGGCCAGGGTCAGGAAGCAGGTGAGGTCGGCGGCGACGTCGAGGGCGCGCTTGAAGGAACGGGGAAAGAACGGGTCGAGGGTGTCGATGACGATGTGACCGCGGCCCAGCGAGACGAGCGGCAGGCCCGAATAGATCAGCGCCGCCAGCATCATCTCGGTGAGCTCCAGGCCCCCGGGCAAGGGCGCGTTGAAGAGGTAGCGGCCGGCGACGTCGGTCGCGGTCACCAGCATCATCGCGAAAAGCACCGTTGCGGAGACGGCGCCGAGGCCGTACTCGAGCCAGCGCGCCGGGCGCCCGTTCATGGGCGAAGGCGGCGCCTCTCGGCGCGTCGCGACCAGGCGTCGAAGGTCGCGTTCATGATCCGGTCGGTGCGTAGGAAGTCGCGGGCGCGGCGGGCCTCGCCGGCATCGATCGGCTTGACGCCGCCGACCGCCGCGGCATCGATCTGCAGACGCGCCATGCGCTCGATGAAGACGGCGAGAAAGGTCGCCTCCTGGACGCCGCGGCCCGCCGACAGCTGGCCGTGGTGGGCGAGCAGCACGGCGTGCTTCGTGCCGAGGCCTTCGGCGATCAGCTCGCCTTCGCGGTCGGCGGTCGGCAGGCCGGGCCAGTCCGCGAGGAAGGCGATGTCGTCGAAAAGCGGCGTCGCGTCCATGTGGGCGACGACCAGCGGCTGGACAGCGGCGGCGAGTGCCGAGGCGGCCGGCGGATGGGTGTGCACGATCGCCGAGACGTCGCTGCGGGCGCGATAGACCCAGAGATGAAAGCGTGTCGCCGGATTGGGCTCGCGGATGCCGTAGGAGCCTTTCCCCTCGAGCACCCGGAGGTCGTCGTCGATCAGCAGCCAGGACGCTTCCTCGGCCTCGTCGAAGGCCAGGCCCAGCGGCAACGTCCAGAAGGTTCCGTCGCGCGGGCCGCGCGACGTCAACTGGCCGGCCAGCCCCGACTCGTGGCCTTCGTCGGCGAGGATCCAGGCCGAGCGCGTGAGCGCGCGTCGCGGATCGGCGTCCGTCATTTGCCGGCGGCGACCCGCTTCAGCTCTTCGTGGAACTCGGCGTACACCTTGGCGCCGTCGATGCCCTTGGCGTCGGCCGACTTGATCCACGCCTGGACCAGCGGTTCGGTGCGCTTGCGAACGTCGGCGACGAAGGCCGGACTGGCCTGAGTGATGTCGACGCCCGCGGCCTTCATGGCCTCGAGGCCGACCTTGTCGGCGGCGTCCCAGGCCTTGCCGGCGAGCCGCGCCAGCACCTCGCCCGAGACCGAGAGGATGGCGTCCTGATCCTGCTTGG
>JBDTJD010000307.1:0-10940 GCA_039935975.1 Caldimonas sp. | reverse complement strand
ATCCGCTACGAGCGAAGCGACGGAACCCGGCGCGATTACAGCTACCGCGAGCTCGACCGCGACGCCGATCGACTCGCCGCGGCGCTGAGAAGGCTGGGCGTCGCGCGCGGCGACCGGGTCGCGCTCGTCCTGCCGCAGCGTTTCGAGACGGCGGTGTCGCACATCGCGCTCTATCGGCTCGGCGCGGTCGCGATGCCGCTGTCGATGCTGTTCGGCCCCGATGCGCTCGAGTACCGGTTCAACGACAGCGAGGCGCGGCTGGCGATCGTCGACGAGACCGGGATCGCCAACGTGCGGGAGGCGCGGCCGCTCTGTCCGGGGCTCGCCACCGTGGTCGCCGTCGGCGCCGCCGAAGGGCAGGGCGATGTCGACTGGACGCATGCGCTGAAGGGCGAGCGCTTTCCATTCGCCGCCGAGACGACGCAGGCCGACGACGCGGCCGTGCTGATCTACACGAGCGGCACGACCGGCCCGCCAAAGGGCACGCTGATCCCGCACCGCACGCTGATCGGCAACCTGCCGGGATTCGTCTGCAGCCAGAACTGGTTTCCGCACGGTCCGGCGGTCGAGCCGGCGAACGACGCCGTGTTCTGGTCGCCCGCCGACTGGGCCTGGACGGGCGGCCTCATGGACGCGCTGCTGCCGACGCTCTACTTCGGCCGCGAGATCGTCGCCTGCCAGCGGCGCTTCTCGCCCGAGTTCTCGTTCGAGGTGATGGAGCGCCATCGCGTCACCCACACCTTTCTCTTTCCGACGGCATTGAAGGCGATGATGAAAGCCGTGCCCGAGCCGAGGCGTCGCCATGCCTTGCATCTGCGCGCGATCATGAGCGCCGGCGAGGCGGTCGGCGACGCGGTCTTTGCGTGGTGCCGCGACGCGCTCGGCGTCGTTCCCAACGAGATGTTCGGCCAGACCGAGATCAACTACATCGTCGGCAACTGTGCCGTGCGCTGGCCGGCGCGGCCGGGCAGCATGGGCCGCGCCTATCCCGGGCATCGCGTCGCGGTGATCGACGACGACGGCCTCGAATGCGCGCGCGGCGCGTCCGGCGATGTCGCGCTGCACCGGCGCGACGTGCACGGGGAGCGCGACCCGGTCTTCTTCCTCGGCTACTGGAATCGCGACGACGCGACGCGCGCCAAGTTCACCGGCGATGTCGACGACAGCTGGTGCCGCACCGGCGACACGGCGGTCATGGACGAGGACGGCTACCTTTGGTACCAGGGGCGCAGCGACGACGTCTTCAAGGCCGCGGGATACCGCATCGGCCCGAGCGAGATCGAGAACTGCCTCGTCAAGCATGCAGCCGTGGCCAATGCCGCCGTCGTGCCCAAGCCCGACGCCGAGCGCGGTGCGCTGGTCAAGGCCTTTGTCGTGCTGGCGCCGGGATTCACCGCGTCGCCCGAGCTTGTCGGCGAGCTGCAGGCCCACGTGCGCGGCAAGCTTGCGCCGTACGAATATCCGAAGGAGATCGAGTTCATCGACGCCTTGCCGATGACGACGACCGGCAAGGTGCAGCGTCGCGTCCTTCGACTCCGGGAGGAAGAAAAAGCGAAGGCGCCGCGGTCGTGACGACCGACGGCGCCTGGGCGTGAAAGCTACGGCTTACTTGACTTGGCCGCGCAGCTCGCCGCCCGGGTGCGCCGCGGTGTGCAGGTTGACGTACCAGAGGCCTGCCTTGAGGTCGGCGACCTGCGCCGCGGTCAGCGCCGCCGTGCCGGTGATGGGGCTGGCCATCGAGCCCGAGAACGGGATGACGACGCCGGCGTTCGCGCCCGCCATTGCCGGGCCGTGGAAGTGGCCGGCGGTGACCGGGCCGGTCGTGCCCGAATAGGTCACGGTCCACTTGAGGACGTTGCCGTCGAGGTCGACCTTGGCCGTGCCGGTCCCACCGCTCGTGTTCGGCGGAACCTCGTTGGCGGCGCTCAACGGCACCGTCATCGCTCCGCCCATCATCTTGTGATCGGACATGCCCATCATGCCGCAGCCTGACAAGGCGAAGGCGGTGGCGGCGAGGGTTCCAAGAGCGAAGCGGCGAGCGATCATTTTGAAGTCTCCGGAGTGTTTGAACGTGGCGCAGGGCGGGGCGCCCTCCGACTGGCCGGGAATCATAGGGCCAGCCTCGCTGTACGCAAGGCGAGTGACGTCGGATGACATGCCCCCACGACGTCGTCCGGTGCCGCGCCGGCGTTCGGCCGTCACCGCGATATCCTCTCCGATCACCTCCGAGAAATCCCCGATGCCTGACCCGGACGCCACGGCGACGACGACTTCTGCAGGCATGACCTCCTCCCCGGACGACGTGACCGCGCGCCTCGGCCACGGCGCCGCCGACGTGCCGCAGCGCTAGCCGCGGACGGCCGGGACGCGATGGACAGGAAAGACCCCCACGACCTCGAGCGATTCGTCGCGGCCCAGGCGGCGGTCTATCCGCGGGTCGAGCAGGAGCTCGGCAGCGGCCGCAAGGCGAGTCACTGGATGTGGTTCGTCTTCCCTCAGCTGAAGATGCTCGGGCGCAGTGCAATGGCCAGGCGCTTCGGCATCGCGTCGCTGGCCGAGGCGCGCGCCTACCTGTCTCATCCGCTGCTCGGCGCACGCCTGATCGAATGCACGCGAATGATGCTGTTCGTCGAAGGCCAGAGCGCGCTCCAGGTCCTCGGCTCGCCCGACGACCTCAAGTTCCGCTCGTCGATGACGCTCTTCGCCGCCCTCGAGCCGACGGCGCCGGAATTCCAGCTCGCACTCGCCAAGTACTACGCGGGCCTGGGCGACGACGCGACGTTGCGACTGCTCGACAAGGCGTGACGCCCGGTCGGGCGGTCAATCGACGGCCAGCACGCCGCGCCGGACCTGGTCCTGCTCGATCGACTGGAAGAGCGCCTTGAAGTTGCCTTCGCCGAAGCCGTCGTCGCCCTTTCGCTGGATGAACTCGAAGAACACCGGTCCGAGCAGCGGCTGGGAAAAGATCTGGAGCAGCAGGCGCGGGGCGCCCTGGCCGGTGTGGCCGTCGAGCAGGATGCCGCGCATCTTCAGCTCGGCGACATGCTCGCCGTGGCCGGGCAGGCGCTGCTCGAGCTGCTCGTAGTAGACGTCGTTGGGGGCCGCGAGCAGCGGCACGCCGGCGAGCGCGAGCTTGTCGATCGTGCCGACGAGATCGTCGGTGAGCAGGGCGACGTGCTGGATGCCCTCGCCCTGGAACTGCATCAGGAACTCCTCGATCTGGCCCGCGCCCTTCGACGACTCCTCGTTCAGCGGAATGCGGATCCTGCCGTCGGGCGCGGTCATGGCCTTCGAGGTGAGGCCGGTGTATTCGCCCTGGATGTCGAAGTAGCGGATCTCGCGGAAGTTGAAGAGGCGCGCGTAGAAGTCGGCCCAGAACGACATCCGGCCGCGATAGACGTTGTGGGTGAGGTGGTCGACGACCGTCAGGCCGTGGCCGACCGGATGGCGGTCGACGCCGTCGAGGAATTCGAAGTCGATGTCGTAGATCGAGCGGCCTTCCTCGAAGCGGTCGATCAGATAGAGCGGCGCGCCGCCGATGCCCTTGATCGCCGGCAGGCGCAGCTCCATCGGCCCGGTCGGAATCTCGAGCGGCTGCGCCCCGGCCTCGAGGGCGAGACGGTAGGCCTTGTGCGCGTCCCGGACACGAAAGGCCAGGCCGCACGCCGACGGCCCGTGCTCGGCCGCGAAGTACGCGGCCAGGCTCCCCGGCTCGCGGTTGACGATGAAGTTGATGCCGCCCTGGCGATAGAGGACGACGTCCTTCGAGCGATGCCTGGCGACGAGCGTGAAGCCGAGCTTCTCGAACACCGGCTCCAGCGTGCCGGCGACCGGCGCCGCGAACTCGACGAACTCGAAGCCCATGAGCCCCATCGGGTTGTCGAACAGGTCCTGCATTGCATCCTCCATGTACCGCTTCGGGCAGATGGTGCCAGAAGGGCCTGCCGCGCTCCGGCGCAGGCCGATGGCCGCTGTACAGTGAGCAGCTTCTCCGCTTCGTCACAAAGGTCACGCCATGGGAATACTCGACATCCTCAAGCAGTACGCCGACCCCTCGACCGCACCGGCCGGCAGCGTCGCCGGGCACTTCGACCAGGTCGCCCAGCAGACGTCGCCGCAGGACCTCGGCACCAGCGTCGCCGCGGCGTTCCGCTCCGATGCCACGCCGCCCTTCGGCCAGATGATCGGCGACCTGTTCGCCAAGTCTGATCCGAACCAGCGCGCAGGCATCCTGAACCAGATTGTCCAGTCGATCGGCACCGGCGGCCTTGCCTCGATCGCCGGCGGCGTGCTCGGTCGCGTCCTCGGCCCAGGCGCCGCGACGGGCGCCGCAGCGCCTCAGATCACGCCCGAGCAGGCCTCGCAGATCTCGCCCGCGGACGCCGGCGCGATCGCGGCCCACGCCGAAAAGCAGAACGGCTCCATCGTCGACATGGCCGCTTCGTTCTATGCCCAGCACCCGACTCTCGTGAAGAGCCTGGGCGCATCGGCGCTGGCGATCGTGCTCGGCCAGTTGCACAGCCGGCGCTGAGCGAGCGCGCCTGGAGCCTCGGCGCCGGCGCGTAGAACTGGATCGGGACAAACGCCGAGCCCGCCGCGGCGATCTGCGGCGGGTGCGATGGGATACTCGCGGCACGCCTCTCGGGCGCGCGCCGGCTCGAGAGATTCCTCTTTGAACGACCCCCGGAGTCCATCGATGACCGATCCGTCCACGCTGTTTCGCAGACGACAACTTCTCGCCGGCGGCGCCGGCCTCATCGCCAGTGCTGGCCTGGTCGGTCGCGCGGGCGACGCTGCGGCACAGGCACCCGCCGCTGCACGTCCGCTTCCCGCGTACGCCACCTGGAAGGACCCGAACGCGGTCATCGTCCACAGTGCGACCACGATCGAGACGCGGCGCAGCGCCTTCGGCACGAGCGGCATCACGTCGGCCGATCACCTGTACATCCGCAACAACCTGCCGGCGCCGGACGCGGCCATCGTCGCCGACCGCGATGCGTGGCAGGTGTCGGTCGAAGGCGTGCGCAACCCGCGTGTGCTCACGGTCGGCGAGATGAAGACGATGGGGGTCGACACCGTCGCGACGGTGCTGCAATGCTCGGGCAACGGGCGCGGGTTCTTTCCGAGCAAGCCGAGCGGCACGCCGTGGACCGTGGGCGCGGCAGGCTGCATCGTCTGGAGCGGCGTGCCGCTGCGCTACGTGGTCGAAGCACTCGGCGGCATCGCTCCGGGCATGCTCTATCTCACGGGCACCGGCGGCGAGAAGCTGCCCGAAGGCGTCGATCCGATGACGGTGGTGGTCGAGCGCTCGATGGCGCTGCGGGCGATGAACGACGCCCTGCTGGCCTGGGAGATGAACGGCGCGCCGCTGCCGCTCGCGCACGGCGGGCCACTGCGCCTCATCGTTCCGGGCTACCAGGGCGTGAACAACATCAAGTACGTGAAGCGGGTGGCCTTCACCCCGGCCGAGTCGCAGGCCAAGATCATGTCCCACGGGTACCGGATGACGCCGCCCGGCGGCACGTCGAATCCGGGCGAGCCGTCGGTGCAGGAGATGGCGGTGAAGTCGTGGGTGAATGCGCCGCTCGCCGATCGCCCGGCGAAGGCCGGCGTCGTCCAGGTCTCGGGCGTCGCCTTCTCCGCCGGCTCGCCGATCCGTCGCGTCGAGGTGTCGAGCGACGGCGGCCGGAACTGGACCGACGCCGCCTTCATCGGCCCTGATCTCGGCCGCTTCGCCTGGCGCCAGTTCGCGCTGCCGATGCGCATGGCCGCGGGCACCTACATGGTGACCAGTCGCGCGACCGACAGCGCCGGCAACGTCCAGCCCGAAAAGCGCGTCGACAACCTGCACGGCTACAACAACACGAGCTGGGCCGACCACGCGGTGAAGGTCGTCGTTGTCTAGGAAGGGCGCAGTTCTCGTCGCGCTCGCCCTGGCGGCGATCGGCTCGCCGGCGCTCGCTGCCGAGGACGCCGATGCGCTCGCCCGGGGCAAGACGCTGTTCGTGCAGGGCGCCGTCCCGCCCTGCGGCGTCTGCCACGCGCTGAAGGACGCGGGAACCAGCGGCTCGATCGGCCCCGCGCTCGACGAGCTGAAGCCCGATGTCGAACGCGTGCTGTCGGCCATGAAGAACGGCATCGGCGTGATGCCTTCCTTCAAGACGAGCCTCGACGACGCGCAGATGCGCGCCATCGCACGCTACGTGGCCCAGGCCAGCGGAGGCGCGAAGTAGTCCCGCGGTGAGCGAACTCGCCGCGCGGGTCTTCGGCCCCTGGATCCTGCGCGTCGATCGACGGTCGCTGCGCGCCGATCTGGTCGCCGGCGTGCTCGGCGCCTTCCTCGTCCTGCCGCAGGCGCTCGCGTTCGCGACGCTGGCCGGGCTGCCGCCCGAATACGGCCTGTACACCGCGGTCGTGCCGTGCGCCATCGCGGCACTGTTCGGATCGAGCTGGCACGTCGTCTCCGGCCCGACCAATGCCAACTCGCTGGCCCTGTCCGCGACGCTGGCGCCCCTTGCCGCGGTCGGCTCGCCACAGTACATCGCGCTGGCCCTCGCGGTGACGATCATCGTCGGCGCGATGCAGTTCGTGATCGGCGTGCTCCGGCTCGGCACGATCGCCAACTTCATCTCGCCGGCGGCGTTGCGCGGCTTCATGAGCGGCGCCTCGGCGCTGATCGCGCTCTACGCCCTGCCCGACCTGCTCGGCCTGGCTGCGCCCAGCGCGCACCGCCTCGGCAGCCTGGCCGAGGACCTGTGGCGGCATCGTCACCTGGTCTCGCCGGCGGCATTGGCGGTGGGCGTCGTGACCATCGCCGTCGCGCTGGCGATGAAGCGGTGGCGGCCGCGCTCGCCGCACATGCTGGTCGGACTCGTCGCCGCGACCGTCCTGGCCTTCGCCTTCGACCATGGCTGGCTCGGGGCCTGGCAGCGCATCGCCGTCGTCGGAGCGGTGCCGTCGATCTGGCCGCATCTCGTGCTGCCCGACGTTGAACTGCGCAGCCTGCCCGACCTCGTCGGCATCGCCTTCGCGCTCACCATCGTGGCCCTCGGCCAGTCGATCTCGATCGCCAAGGCCGTCGCCGAGCGCTCGGGGCAGTACATCGACGCCAACCGCGAGTTCCGCGGCCAGGGGCTCTCGAACCTCGTCGGCGGACTGTTCTCGTCCTACGTCTCGTGTGGCTCGTTCAATCGCTCACTGCCCAACTACGAGGCGGGGGCGCGCACGCCGCTGGCCGCCGTGTTCGCCTCGCTCTGGCTGCTGCTGCTCATCGCCGTGAGCTCTTCGCTGCTGGCGCTGATCCCGGTCCCCGCGATCGCCGCGCTGCTGCTGCTCGTCTCGTGGTCGCTCTTCGACATCCCGGCCTGGCAGCGGCTCTGGCGATTCAGCCGCAAGGACTTCGCCGTCGCCGCGACGACCTTCGTCGCGACCGTCTCGATCAAGCTGGAGATGGCGATCCTGCTCGGCACGATCCTGTCGCTCGTCACCTACCTGATGCGAACCGCCAAGCCGGCGATCCGGACGATGGGATTCGACAGCACGGCGGCGGCGCGGCCCTTCGTCGTCCTTGCCGACGCGGCGCATCCGCTGCCCGAGTGCCCGCAGCTGAAGATGATCCGGATGGAGGGCGAGGTCTACTTCGGCGCCGTCTCGCACGTCGGCGATCAGCTGCGCGACCTGCGCGCGCCCGACGCTTCGCCCAGGCACCTGCTGGTGATGGCCAAGAGCATGAACTTCATCGACCTCGCCGCGGCCGAGATGTGGCGCAGCGAGATGATCGTGCGGCGCCGGATCGGCGGCGACCTCTACTTTCATCGCCCGCGCGCGCCGGTGCTCTCGCTCTGGCAACGCGTCGGCTTCATGGCCGAGCTGGGCAGCGACCACATCTTCCCGGCCAAGCGGATCGCGATCACGACCATCTTCGACCGCCTCGACCGCTCGATCTGCGCTCACTGCACGATCCGCGTCTTCGAGGAATGCCAGTCGCTGCCCTTGCCCGTCGACGGGCAGGCCGCAGACGCGCTGGCGCCGGTCCGGGCCGACGGTCGACGCTGACCCCCCGTCTCCGGGGGGCCATCCCCCACCAAGGGGATGAATCGGATCGCCCTGTCAGTTCCCATCGCCGGAATCCGCTTTAACGGATAGCAGCGGCACGCGAAGAGCCGCCCCCCACTTTTCCAAGGAGAGCGGCCATGATGAATCGACCACTGCGAACCGTGCTCGTGCTGCTGGCGCTGTTCGCCGGATGGATCGCGGCCGCACAGGCCGACCGCGACGACGACGACGACCGGCGCCGGCCATCGGTGCCGCAGCTGCACAGCTCGCGCAATGCCAGCGGCGTCGCGACGACGATCAGCAGCAACGGCTTCATCGACACGCGCAATCCGTTCTTCCGCCCGCTCGGCACGAACGGGCGCAGCTGCTTCAGCTGCCACCAGCCGCAGGACGGCTGGTCGGTCACGCCGAAGAGCCTGCGCGAGCGTTTCGAGCAGACGCGCGGCAACGACCCGGTCTTTCGCCCCGTCGACGGGGCCGACTCGCCGCAGGCCGACGTCTCGACCTATCGGGCGCGCCAGCGGGCCTACGGCATGCTCCTTTCGAAGGGCCTGTTTCGCGTCGGCCTGCCGATTCCGGCGACGGCCCAGTTCGAGCTGGCCGGAGTCGACGACCCCTACGGTCATGCCAGCGCTGCCGAGCTGTCCCTCTTTCGCCGCCCGCTCGCGGCGACCAACCTGCGCTTCCTGAGTACGGTGATGTGGGACGGGCGCGAGACGCTGCGCGATTCTTCGTCGACGCTGTGCCTGTTCAACACGATGACCTGCTTCGCGCCCCTCGGCGTCGATCTCGCGTCGCAGGCGAACGATGCCGTCCTGGGGCATGCCCAGGCCGCGGCGCCGCTCACGGCGGCGCAGCGCCAGGCGATCGTCGATTTCGAGCTCGGGCTCTTCACGGCGCAGACGCGCGACGACCGCGCCGGTCGTCTCGATGCCCACGGCGCGCGTGGCGGGCCATGGGCCCTGCAGGCGGTGCCGTCGTACTTCGGCATCAACGACACACTGATCGGCGACTACCTCACGCACGCGAGCTTTTCGCCCGAAGCGATGACGCTCTATCGCGGCTGGCAGTCGTACATCGAGGATGCGCGCCGTCCCGAGGCTGAGGATCGCGACCGCGGCGTCGCCGTCGCGCGGCGCGCCGTCGCGCGGGGCGAGGCGCTCTTCAACGGCAAGCCGATTGCGATCACCGGCGTCAAGGGCCTGAACGACGATCTCGGCGTCGCGGTCATCCCAGGCACCTGCACGAGCTGCCACAACACGCCGAACGCCGGCGACCACTCGGTGCCGCTGCCGCTCGACATCGGCGTCGCCGACGCGAGCCGGCGCACGCCCGACCTGCCGCTCTACACGCTGCGCAACAAGACGACGGGCGAGACGGTGCGCACGAGCGACCCCGGCCGGGCGCTGATCACCGGTCAATGGAAGGACATCGGTCGCTTCAAGGGACCGACGCTGCGCGCCCTGGCGCCGCGTGCGCCGTACTTCCACAACGGCTCGGCCAAGGATCTCGACGAGGTCGTCAAGTTCTACGACGACCGGTTCAAGATCGGCTTCACCGGCCAGGAGCGCGAGGATCTCGTGGCCTTCCTGCGATCGCTGTAGCGCGAGCTGCGAAGGGGCGGGTCCGTGCACGGACCGTTTCGCGCCTAGTCGTCTGACGGCGGGCTCCCGCCGTCGCCCACGACCTTCGGCAATTCGTCCCCTCGCTTGAGGTAGACGTGTGCGGCGATGTCCGCTTTGATGACCTTGTCCCGCTTTCATCGTCGAGGCGACGTTTCGCCCCGCTGGCCTCTTGAGGAGCCCGTCATGCAAGACCTCCCGAACCTCTCCCGCCGCGACTCCGATCGTCGGCGCCTTGCCACCTTGACGGCCGGGGCCCTCGCGGCGCTGCTGGCCGTGGCGATCCCGTTCGGACACCGGCACGTGCACGCCGCAGCCCCGGCGGCGCCCGACGTCAACTCGCTCGTGCCTGCCTCCAGCGGGTCGAGCATGCCCGGGCTCGCCGACGTGTCGGTGCCCGATGCCGGCCAGGCGTTGCGTCCGGTGCCGACCTCGACCGACGAGCCGGCGCCGACGTTCTGACGGCGTGTGCGCTATCCGCGCCGCGCGTCATGTCGCGCGTCGCGTCCCGCTGCGCATGAGCAGGCGCACAATTTGTCCATGCCCGTCGCGCGCAAGTCCACGCTGCCGTCGCAGATCACGGCCGACCGGGCGCCCGTGTCGACACCGGGCCTGGCCGATGCGCTGTTCGCGTCGCTCTATCACGAGCTTCATCGCCTGGCACGGCGCGAAGCCGCTCGCGCCGGTCCCGGCGCCGTGCTCAGCGCGACGACGATCATCCACGAGGTCTACCTCGACATGTCGCAGCGCGACTCGCTCGCCTTTCCCGACCGTGCGCGATTTCTCTCCTACGCGGCCCGGGCGATGCGCGCCGTCGTCATCGACCGGGCCCGTGCCGACGGTGCGCAGAAGCGCGGCGGCGGCCTCGACATCACATCGCTCGACACCGAGACCGCGCAAAGCGTCGCCGAACCCGGCGTGCTTGCCGACATCGGCGCCGCGCTCGACGAGCTCGCCGCCCTTGAGCCAGGGCTCGCCAACGTCGTCGACCTGAAGTTCTTCTGCGGCTTCTCGGTCGCCGAGATCGCGGCGCTGCACGGCGTCTCCGAGCGCACCGTGCAGCGTCAGTGGGAGAAGGCGCGCCTGCTCCTGTATCGGGCCCTCGGAAGCGGCGCATGATCGTCGCCGACCCCGAGCGCTGGAAGCGGATCAGCCCGCTGCTCGACGGCCTGCTCGATCTTTCGGACGAGGCCCGCGCCGAGCGCCTCGCGACCATGCGCCTCTACGATCCGGCGCTGGCCGACGAGCTGGCCTCGCTGATCG
>JBDTJD010000306.1:0-6160 GCA_039935975.1 Caldimonas sp. | reverse complement strand
ATTATCGAACCCCGGGATCGAGGGGTTTGCACCGAGGAAAGAGAGCGATTTCGCGCCGCTATACTGCTGCCTCGTTTTTCAGCAGCCGACCCTCCGTCCCCCATGCGCATCGGCCACATCACGTTGGCAAACCGGCTGTTCGCCGCGCCGATGGCCGGGGTCACCGACCGCCCTTTCAGGCAGCTCTGCAAGCGCCTCGGCGCCGGCTACGCGGTGAGCGAGATGGTGACGTCGAGGAAGGACCTGTGGGCGACGCTGAAGACCAGCCGTCGTGCCGATCACGACGGCGAGACCGATCCGATCGCCGTGCAGATCGCCGGCACCGACGCGGCGATGATGGCCGAGGCCGCGGCCTACAACGTCGCGCGCGGCGCGCAGATCATCGACATCAACATGGGCTGTCCGGCAAAGAAGGTCTGCAGCCAGTGGGCCGGATCGGCGCTCATGAAGGACGAGCCGCTCGCGCTCGCGATCATCGAGGCCGTGGTCGCGGCATGCGAACCGCATCGCGTTCCGGTGACGCTGAAGATGCGCACCGGCTGGTGCGAGAACGGCAGGAACGCGGTCCGCCTGGCCCGCGCCGCCGAGGGCGCCGGCGTGGCGATGGTCGCGGTGCACGGCCGCACGCGCGAGCAGGGCTACAAGGGCCTGGCCGAGTACGACACGATCGCTGCCGTCAAGCGCGCGGTGACGATCCCGGTCGTCGCCAACGGTGACATCGACTCGCCCGCGAAGGCACGCCGCGTGTTCGAGGAAACCGGCGTCGACGCGATCATGATCGGCCGCGCGGCCCAGGGCAGGCCGTGGATCTTCAGCGAGATCGCGCACGAGCTCGCCACGGGCGAGCCGGCGACCCCGCCGGGCGTCGGCGAGGTTCGAGGCTGGCTGCTCGAGCATCTCGACGACCACTACCACCTCTACGGCGAGACCGCCGGCGTGCGCAGCGCCCGAAAGCACATCGGCTGGACCTTGCGCGGCCTGCCTGGCGGCGAGGATTTCCGTGCCGAGATGAATGCGATCGAGACCTGCGACGCGCAGGCCGCGGCCGTCGGCGCCTGGTTCGTGCGGCTCGAGGAGCGTATGGCGAGGATGCCTCGCGTCGGCGACGGCGCCGCCCTGCTGCAATGAGCCCCGTGAACAACAGGAAGCACATCGAGGAGTGCGTCCGCGAGAGCCTCGAGGGCTACTTCAAGGACCTGCGCGGCGTCGAGCCGACGGCGATGTACGAGATGATCCTGCGCGTCGTCGAGCGCCCCCTGCTCGAGGTCGTGCTGAAGGAAGCCGGCGGCAACCAGAGCCGCGCCGCCGAGTGGCTCGGCATCAACCGCAACACCTTGCGTCGCAAGCTCGTCGAGCACAAGCTGATCAAGTGACGTCGCCCGCCGAGGCGCCGCAACCCACGGAGCGTGCGATGCATGCGTTGATATCGGTGTCCGACAAGACCGGCGTCGTCGAGCTCGCGCGCGAGCTGGCCGCCCTCGGCATCGCGCTTCTCTCGACCGGCGGCACCGCCAGGCTTCTCGCCGGCGCGGGCCTCGCGGTCACCGAAGTCGCTGACCACACCGGCTTTCCAGAGATGCTCGACGGCCGCGTCAAGACCTTGCATCCGAAAGTCCACGGCGGCCTGCTCGCCCGCCGCGACAGCCCCGAGCACATGGCCGCGCTCGCCGACCACGGCATCGCGACGATCGATCTCCTCGTCGTCAACCTCTACCCCTTCGAGGCGACGGTGGCGAAGCCCGGCTGCTCGCTGGCCGACGCGATCGAGAACATCGACATCGGCGGCCCGGCGATGGTGCGCTCTGGGGCGAAGAACTGGAATCACGTCGCCGTGCTCACCGACGCCTCGCAGTACGCCGGCGTCGTCGCCGAGCTGAAGCGCTCGGGCGCGGTCTCGGAGGCGACGCGCTTCGCGCTGGCCGTCGCCGCGTTCGACCGCATCGCGCAGTACGACGGCGCGATCAGCGACTACCTCTCGTCGCTCGCCGGTCCGACCACGGGCGTGCCCGAACGGAGCGAGTTCCCGAAGCAGTCGAACGGGCGCTTCGTCAAGCTCCAGGATCTGCGCTACGGCGAGAACCCGCACCAGCGCGCGGCGTTCTACCGCGACCTCGCGCCGGCGCCGGGTTCGCTCGTCACGGCCGAGCAGCTGCAGGGCAAGGAACTCTCGTACAACAACATCGCCGACGCCGATGCGGCCTGGGAATGCGTCAAGGGCTTCGACGGGCCCGCATGCGTCATCGTCAAGCATGCGAACCCCTGCGGCGTGGCGATCGCCGAGACGGCGGCGGCCGCGTATGCGAAGGCGCTCAAGACCGATCCGACCTCGGCCTTCGGCGGCATCATCGCCTTCAATCGCGAGGTCGATCGAGCCTGCGCGGAGCACGTCGCCAAGCAGTTCGTCGAGGTGCTGATCGCGCCGTCGTACAGCGTCGACGCGAAGGCCGTGATCGCCGCGAAGGCGAACGTCCGCGTCCTCGAGATCGCGCTGCCGCCTGCGGGCCAGGGCGGCAACGCGTTCGACCTGAAGCGCGTCGGCTCCGGCCTGCTGATCCAGAGCGCCGACTCGCACGAGATCGCCGCGAGCGACCTGAAGGTCGTCACGACCCGCGCGCCGACTCCCGAGCAGACGAGCGATCTCCTCTTCGCATGGAAGGTGGCGAAGTACGTCAAGAGCAACGCCATCGTCTACTGCGCGAACGGCATGACGCTTGGCGTCGGCGCCGGCCAGATGAGCCGTCTCGACTCGGCACGGATCGCGTCGATCAAGGCCGAGGCGGCGGGCCTTTCGCTCGCGGGCTCGGCGGTCGCGAGCGACGCGTTCTTCCCGTTCCGCGACGGCCTCGACGTCGTCATCGACAGCGGAGCCTCCTGCGTGATCCAGCCGGGCGGCTCGATGCGCGACGACGAGGTCGTCGCCGCCGCGAACGAGCGGGGCATCGCGATGGTGTTCACGGGCGTGCGCCATTTCCGCCACTGACGACGATTGCGGGCCATGACGGGCCCGGAAGCCGCCGGCCTGGCGCTGGCCTTCGCCGCCCGGCTCGTCACCGGCGCGCAAGGCCACTGGCACGGCTCGGCGCCGAAGGCCGAGCAGCGCATCTACTTCGCCAACCACCAGAGCCATTTCGACTGGGTCCTGATCTGGGCGTCGCTGCCCGGCGACCTGCGCGCCGTCACCCGCCCGATCGCGGCGCGCGACTACTGGACGTCGAGCCCGCTCAAGCACTGGATCACGCGCGAGGTCTTCAACGCCGTCTACGTGAGCCGCCATCGCGCCGATCCGACCGCCAGCGGCGAAGAGGAAGACCCGCTCGAGCCGCTGATGGAGGCGCTGCGCCATGGCGACTCGCTCGTCATCTTCCCCGAGGGCACGCGCGGCCATGCGGCCGAGCCGGCGTCGTTCAAGTCGGGCCTCTACGCGCTGGCGCAGGCGTTTCCTGAGGTGCAGCTGATCCCGACCTGGATCGACAACGTCCAGCGCGTCATGCCCAAGGGCGAGGTCGTGCCGGTGCCGATCCTGTGTGCCGTCGTCTTCGGCGCGCCGGTCGCGCTGCAGCCGGGCGAAGATCGACGTGCCTTTCTCGATCGCGCCCGGGCCGCGGTGGTCGCCCTACGCGAAGTGGCCTGATGGGCGAGCTGCGCACGCTCAGCGTCTCGCAGCAGGTCGGGCTGCTGTTCGTGGTGCTCTTCGGCCTGCTCGGCGCTGTGACGATCGTCGCCTCCGTGCGCGCCATCCGCGACGCGTCGCCCGAGCGCACGGCACTGCAGGAGCGGCTCGCGCGCGAGTTGCGCGCGCTCTGGGTCGGCCTCGTGCTGTTCTGGGTCGCATGGGCGTCGGGGCCGGTCATCTCGACGATCCTGTTCGGATTCGTCTCTTTCCTCGCCCTGCGCGAATTCGTCACGCTCACCCACACGCGGCGCGCCGACCACCGCAGCCTCCTGCTCGCGTTCTTCGCCATCCTGCCGATGCAGTACGTGCTCGTCGCGACGCGCCAGTTCAACGGCTTCACGGTCTTCATCCCGGTCTACGTCTTCTTCGCCCTGCCGGTGATCGGCGCGCTCGCCAACGATCCGTTCCGCTTCCTCGAGCGCACGGCCAAGATCCAGTGGGGCATCACGGTCTGCGTCTACGGCATGAGCCACGCGCCGGCGCTGCTGCTGCTCGACCCGCCGAACTACCAGGGCCGCGGCGCGTTTCTCCTCCTGTTCCTGGTGCTCGTCGTCGTTGCGGCGCAGGTCGGCCAGGAGGTCGCGAGCCGGCACCTCAGGCGTCGTCCGGTCGCGCGCGCGATCAGCCGTTCGTTCTCGTGGCGCGCCTTCGGCGCCGGCGCGGCCGCGGCCGGCATCGTCGGCGTGCTGCTCTTCTGGGTGACGCCCTTCAAGCCGCTGCCCGCGCTGGCCATGGGCGCGCTCGCCGGCGCCGCCGGCACGCTCGGCGAGTTCGTGATGAAGGCGCTCAAGCGCGACGCGGGCGTGCGCAACTGGCGCGGCGGCTCGTCGGTGACGGGTGCACTCGGGCTGCTCGACCGGGTCGCCCCGCTCTGCTTCGCGGCGCCGGTCTTCTTCCACCTGGTCCGCTGGTATTTCGGAATTTAGAGGGTTGCTCGTGGTGTCGGAGACTGGCCTGGTCGAGTGGTCCGCCGCGCGTGCTTGACCTTCCGCTTCCGGGCCATAAGCGGTCCTCCGCGAAGGGCCGGTCTGCGGAGCTCAAAGTTGTCCATGCGGGCGGGCTGACGGAGCCACTTTCCATGCCGGGGTGAAATGAGCGTAATTAGGCTCTGCGGGAGTCGACACCGCACTCCATGCTCTCGGCTGGCCGTCAGCCTCCGCCTACCCCGCGGTGCGACACTTCCGGCATGCTCGTTTCGCGGCACCCGCGCCGAGTCAGAGGACGGACCTCCGGCCCCCCTTTTGCGCACCATAGGAAGGTCGCCGTGTTGCCCGAAACCAAGTACGCGAAAAGCGGCGACGTAAGCATTGCCTACCAGGTCATTGGAAGCGGTCCGCGCGATCTGGTAATCGTTCCCGGCTGGGTGTCGAACATCGATGCGTTCTGGGAAGAGCCGTCGTTCGCCCGGCTGCTGACGCGCCTGGCCTCCTTTACCCGCCTGATCATCTTTGACAAGCGCGGCACCGGCCTGTCCGACCGTAACGGCGACATGCCGAGCCTCGAAGTACGCATGGACGATGTGCGCGCCGTGATGGACGCCGCCGGCTCCCCTCGCGCGGCGCTGTTCGGCTACTCCGAGGGCGGACCAATGTGCGCCCTCTTCGCTGCTACCTATCCAGAACGCGCGACCGCTCTCATCATGGGCGGCAGTTACGCTCGACGCACCATAGCACCTGACTACCCATGGGGCGTGACGGCCGAACGCATCGAGTCGTTCGCCGCAGAAATTGAACGCGGCTGGGGGGGTCCAGTAGGCATCGATGAACGCTCCCCCAGCATGGCGCAGGACCCCCGCTATCGCCAATGGTGGTCACGGTGGCTGCGGTCGAGTGCGAGCCCGGCAGCGGCTGCCACGATTGTTCGTATGAACTGCGAGATCGACATCCGACATGTCCTGCCGGCGGTACGGGTGCCAACCCTCCTGCTCCACAGCGTGAATGACCGCACGATCGACGTTGGAGCAAGTCGCGACCTGGCCAAACGCATACCAGGCGCGAAACTGGTGGAGCTTCAGGGCATCGATCATGTTCCCTGGGGAGACGACGCCGACCGGATTGCTGACGAAGTCGAAGATTTCCTCACCGGCGCAAGGCACGGCGCCGAGCCTGACCGCGTGCTCGCAACCGTTCTTTTCACTGACATCGTCGGTGCTACCGAGAAAGCCGCCAGCCTCGGCGATCGCAGATGGCACGACGTTCTCGACAGCCACCACGCGTTGATTCGTCGCGAGCTGTTGCGCTTTCGCGGTCGCGAAATCGACAACGCCGGAGACGGCTTCCTTGCCACGTTTGACGGTCCTGCGCGCGCCGTGCGCTGCGCCTGCGCGATATCCAACGGAGTAGACGCCCTCGGGCTTGCGATCCGCGCCGGTCTACACACGGGCGAGTGTGAGTTGATGGGGGACAAGCTAGGTGGAATCGCCGTACATACAGGAGCTCGCGTTGCCGCGCGAGCGGGCAGCGGTGAGGTGCTCGTGTCGAGCACGGT
>JBDTJD010000305.1:0-2637 GCA_039935975.1 Caldimonas sp. | reverse complement strand
TTGAAGACGAGCCCGGCCTGGCAGCCGCCTTCCTTGATGAGCTGGATCGTGCGGTCGACGTGCCGGCTCGCCTCGGGATGAAAGCTCACCCGATCGGCGCCGGCGTCGATGAAGGCCTGGGCCAGCGCGTCGACCGGCTCGACCATCAGGTGCACGTCGATCGGCACCGTCGTCCCGTCCTCGCGCCGCGCGTGCTTCCTCAGCGACGAGCAGATCATCGGCCCGAAAGTGAGATTCGGGACGTAGTGGTTGTCCATCACGTCGAAATGGATCCAGTCGGCGCCGGCCGCGATGACCTCGCGCACTTCTTCGCCGAGTCGCGCGAAGTCGGCGGAAAGAATGCTCGGGGCGATTCGAAAGCGCGTCATGGGGCCGGCTCATTCTAGGTCGCACGCCGGTCACGCACGCCCTTCTAGAATCACCCATGGCCCGTCCCGAGTTCACCACCACCGTCGTCGTGCGCCACCTGCCCGAGCGCACGGATCGCGACGCCGGCCAGTTCGCCTTTGCCTACACGGTGACGATCAGGAACACCGGCGACGTCACCGGCCAGCTGATCGGGCGCCACTGGATCATCGGCGACGCCAACGGTCACGTCGAGGAAGTTCGCGGCCTCGCGGTGGTCGGCCATCAGCCGGTGCTCAAGCCGGGCGAGAGCTTCGAGTACACGAGCTGGACGCAGCTCGGCACGCCGCAGGGCACGATGCGCGGCACCTTCTTCTGCATGACCGAGGACGCCCTCCCGTTCGACGCCGCGATCGGCGAATTCGGCCTCTCGCTCGCGTCCTCGCTGCACTGAGCTCCGGCGGGTGGAGAAGCGCGGCCCGGCGCCGTGGGACCTGACGGCGCTCCTCAACGCGGCCGATCCGAAAACCTCCCTCGTCGAGCGCCATCTCTGGATGGTCCGCCTCATGGAGTGGCTGCGCCACGCCCCGGTCGAGGCGAACCTGGCACCTCCAGGCACGGCCGCGCCGACGCCCGCGCCTGCCCTGCGCCTGAAGCACCTGCTCGGGGTCGTCGAGCGCAACGCCGGCCATCGCGAGCGCGTCGGCGCGATGCTGGTCGCCTTCCTGCGCGAGGTGGACAGCGCCGCCCTCCTTGCCGACTTCGGTTTCGCGCCGCGCGCGGGCCTCTGGGCCGAATTCGGCCGGCGCCTGCGTTCGCGCATCCTGCCGCTGACGCCGGCGACCAGCGATCTCGGCGAACTCTTCGGCCTGCTCTTTCCGCCCGGCACCGACGCTGACTGGCTCGGCCATCTCGACGACCCGACGCTCGCGCGTCTGGCGGGCCTGCTGGCGCCGCTCGGCGAAGGCGGCGACGACTGGCGCGGCCCCTTCTTCGAGGCGATCATGTTCCTCGCCAGCGCGATTCGCGCCGCGGGCTTCTCGCCCCTGATGCGCCAGCGGATGAGCGCCGAGCTGCTTGTCGATCAGCCATTTCGCCAGCTCGCCCGAGTCGCCGAGCTGATCCGAGAGCATGCCGAGTCGGTCGAGCCCGGAGCGCACGCGCGCATGCTCCAGGAGGCGCAGTACCTGCGCGCCCTGCTCGACATCTGCCGGCGCTGCGCGGCCAGCGTGCACGAGCACCTCGAGGCGCACGGCGTCTCGATCGACGTGGTCTTCGAGGTCGACCAGTTGCGCGAGCGCACCCATCGCATCGACCTCCTGCTCGCCTGCGTGCTCGGCGACGAGCCCGGCCGCGAGCTGCCGCGCTTCATCGCCGAGCTGGTGGCGACGGCGAACGAGCGGCGCTCGATCCGCGCCCTGTTCTCGCGCCACTACTCGCTGCTCGCGCGCAAGGTCGCCGAGCGCAGCGCGGCGACCGGCGAGCACTACATCGGCCGCGACGGCGCGCAATACCTGTCTCTGCTGCGCGCCGCCGTCGGCGGCGGCGCCGTGCTCGGGCTCACCACCCTCGCCTGGTTTTTCATCGTCTCGATCGACCTCGGCGCGTTCTGGCGCGGCCTCTTCGTCGGCCTGGCCTATGCGGCGTCGTTCCAGCTCATCCAGCAGCTCGGCTTCACGGTGGCGACCAAGCAGCCGGCGATGACCGCCGCGGCGCTCGCCGACAAGCTGGACGACGTCGCCAGCGCCGACGGCGTCGAGCGCTTCGTCGACGAGGTCGCGCACCTCATCCGCTCGCAATCGGCCGGGATCCTCGGCAACCTGCTCGGCGTCGTGCCGGTCGTCGTCGCGGTGCAGGCGATGGCGCGCCTGGCCACGGGCGAGCCGCTCGTCGGCGCCGACACCGGCCGACACGTTCTGGAGGCGCTGACGCTGCTCGGCCCGACCCCCTTCTACGCCGCCTTCACCGGCGTCCTCCTGTTCGCCAGCGCGCTGATCGCCGGCTGGGTCGAGAACTGGTTCGTCTGGCACCGCCTCGACAGCGCGATCGCCTGGAACCCGCGCATCGTCGCCCGCCTCGGCGCCGGCCGGGCACGTCGCTGGTCGACCTGGTGGCGCGGCAACATCGCCTACGTCGCTGCGAACCTCTCGCTCGGCCTGCTCCTTGGCCTGGTGCCGGCCGTCGCCTCGTTCTTCAGCCTGCCGTTCGACCTGCGCCACGTCACGCTCGGCACCGGCGAGCTCTTCACCGCCGTCGGCGCGGTCGGCGCGTCGACGCTCGCGAGCGGGCTCT
>JBDTJD010000304.1:0-2680 GCA_039935975.1 Caldimonas sp. | reverse complement strand
CACGGCATCGATCTGAAGACGGGCATGCCGAAGGTCGTGGCGGAGATGCAGCCCAAGCCGAACGTCAAGCTCTCGAACGTCTGCCCGCCCGACATCGGCGGCAAGGACTGGCAGCCGGCCGCCTTCTCGCCGCGCACCGGACTGGTCTACACCGGCATCTTCAACCTGTGCATGGACGTGACCGACCACCCGCAGTCGTACATCCCGGGCACGCCCTACGACGGCATGGAGATGACGCGCCATGCGGCACCCGGCGGCAACTGGGGCGAGTTCATGGCGTGGGACCCCGTCGCCGGCAAGAAGGCCTGGTCGATCAAGGAGCAGTTCATGGTCATGAGCGGCACCCTCGCGACCGCCGGCGACGTCGTCTTCTACGGCACCGTCGACGGCTGGTTCCGCGCCGTCGACGCGAGGAGCGGCAAGGTGCTCTGGTCGCAGAAGCTCAGCTCGGGAATCATCAGCCAGCCGATGACCTATCTCGGTCCCGACAAGCGCCAGTACGTGGCGGTCTATTCGGGCGTGGGCGGCGCGGCGATGGTGAGCTCGGCGCAGCCGGGATTCCCGCCCCGCGGCGGCGTGCTCTACGTCTTCTCGATCGACGGCGACTCGCCGCATTCCGGGCCCGGGATGCTGACGACCGAAGGCTCGGTGTCGGCGGCTCGGTCCGACCGCGGCATGGGCAGCAAGCCATGAACGCGCGGCAACGGCGTCTCGTCGGGCTGGCGGTCTTGGCCACCTCGTCGCTGGTCGTGTCGTGCGGCAGGAGCGTCGGCGGCAGCACCGCCTCGACGCCGCCCCAGCCGGAGCCCGGCGCGGCCGCCGTGGGCGACGTGCCCCTGGGCGACGTCGCCGGCGCGGCGCAAAGCCGGCTGGCGGCACAGTTCCCGAATCCCTACGGAAACGACCCGCAGGCCGTGCGGCAAGGTCACGACCTCTTCGTCAAGATGAACTGCGCGGGCTGCCACGGCTACACCGCCAAGGGCGCGATGGGGCCCGATCTCACCGACGGCTACTGGCGCTACGGCGGCGTGCCGGCATCGATCTTCAACTCGATCTACCAGGGGCGACCGCAGGGCATGCCAGCGTGGAATCCGGCCCTGCCGCCGCAGGATATCTGGAAGATCGTCGCCTACATCGAGTCGCTCGGCGGCAGCTATCCGGCCTCGCAATACCAGGCGCAGCTGCAGGGCGACAAGCACGGCGACAACGTCGCGCCCGAGGTCGCCGCCGCGTTGCCTCCCGACCATGCCGCCAGCACACCCGTGCCTCAGGGAGGCACCGCCCACGCGCCGACCGTGGCGCCGCAGGCCGACGTGTCGCCGGCACCGGGAACCGGCAAGTGAAAACGATCCGCCGGGCCTGCGCTGCCGCCCTCGCCGGCGCGCCGCTCCTGGCTGGCGCCGAGCCGGCGATGTCGTATCTGCACACGGTCGGACCCGCCGGCGATCCGGCGACGCGTCTCGGCTGGGGCCTGGGCATCGTCTCGATCGTCGTGGTCGTGGTCATCACGGTGCTGCTGCTCGGCGCCGTGCTGCGACGGCGCGCGCCCGGCGCCGACCCCGCGGCGCTGGCCGTGAACCGCGACGAAGGCGGGATGCGCTGGCTCTACATCGGCGTCGGCGTGTCGACGGTGGTGCTGATCGCGTGCGCGGTGTGGACGATGTTCACCGTGGCCGCCGTGGCGATGCCGGCCCGCACCGACCTGACGCTGCAGGTCACGGCGGCGCAGTGGTGGTGGAGCGTGCGTTATGAAAGCCCCGAGGCCGACCGCATCTTCACCACGGCCAACGAGATTCACATCCCCGTCGGCCGGCCGGTGCGCATCGAGCTGAAGAGCCAGGACGTGATCCATTCGTTCTGGATCCCGCGTCTGGCCGGCAAGATGGACGTGATCCCCGGCCAGACCAACGTCACCTGGCTGCAGGCCGACCAGCCGGGCACCTACCGCGGCCAGTGCGGCGAGTACTGCGGGGCGCAGCATGCCCACATGGCGATGTACGTCGTCGCCGACACGCCGCAGGACTACGCGCTCTGGGTGCGCGACCAGCTGCGCGACGCGGCGGCGCCGACCACGCTGCCGGCGCAGCACGGCGAGCAGGCCTTCCTCTCGCACTGCGCGGCGTGCCATGCAGTGCGCGGCACCGCGGCGGGCGGCATCCTCGGCCCCGACCTCACCCACCTGATGAGCCGGCACACCATCGCCGCCGGCCTGCTGCCGAACACGCCGGGAAATCTTGCCGCCTGGATTGCCGACTCGCAGGCGCTCAAGCCCGGCTCGCGGATGCCCTCGCTCGCGTTGTCGGGCAGCGACCTGAGCAGCGTCGTCGACTACCTGCAGACCCTCCACTGAAGAGGCGGACCCCTTGGCCAACACCGACGCCCTGCGCATTCCCGTCATCGCCCGACCGGCCGACGACGCCAGCATCGCGCCCCGCCTGGCGCGCATCTGGGAGACCCGGGCCGGCTTGATCGGCGCGCTCTCCTCGGTCGACCACAAGACGATCGGCAAGCGCTACCTCATCACCTCGTTCCTGTTCCTGATCCTGGGCGGCCTGGAAGCCGCCGTCATGCGCGCGCAACTCGCGCAGCCGAACCAGACGCTGCTCTCGCCGGAGCAATACAACCAGCTCTTCACGATGCACGGCGTGACGATGATCTTCCTCTACGCGCTGCCGGTGCT
>JBDTJD010000303.1:0-4020 GCA_039935975.1 Caldimonas sp. | reverse complement strand
CGGCGCTGGCGATCGCCGAGGCGGCGCGGCGCATGCAGGACGCGGCGCTGGCCCTCGCCGGCGGGCTGGCGCGCTCGCGCTCCGAGACGCGCGGCGTCGTCCGCGTCACGACCAGCCCGGTCGCCGCGACCTGGCTGCTGCCGCGCGTGCTGGCGCGGTTCCAGCGCGCCCATCCGGCGAGCGAGATCGAGCTGGTCGCCTCGAACGAGCTCACCAACCTCCTGCGTCGCGAAGCCGACATCGCGGTGCGCATGGTGCGGCCCGCGCAGTCGTCGCTGGTCGCGCGAAAGCTCGGCGACATCGAGATCGTCGCCGCGGCGCATTCGTCGTACCTGGCCAAGGCGCCGCCGCTGCGCCGGGCCGAAGACCTGCTCGACCACCGCCTCGTCGGATACGACCGCGACGAGGTCATCCTGCGCGGCTTCGCCAGGATGGGCGTGACGCTGTCGCGCGCCGACTTTGCCGTGCGCACCGACGACCAGGTCGCCTACGGGCGACTCGTCGCCGAGGGCGCCGGCATCGGCTTCGTCGCCCGCTACAACGTGCGCGAATGGCCCGGAGTCGTCGCGGTGCTGCCGTCGCTCGCGATCCCGGCGCTCCCGTGCTGGCTCGCGGTTCATCGGGAGATCCGCTCGAATCCGCTGGTGCGCACCGTCTACGATTTTTTCGCGCGCGAACTGCCGCCGCAGCTGCGCGGCTGAAACGCCCGGGCCTTCGCTGCGTCGCGCCGGGCGCCGGTCAGCCGGCGCGCAGCCGTACGCGCTGATCGCCGATCGTCACCTCGTCGCCGGCGCGAAGCTTCCTGCCGCGGCGCGACTCGGGCTCGCCGTTGACGCTGACACCGCCTTCGGCCAGCAGGAGCTTGGCCGCGCCGCCGCTCGTCGCGATGCCGGTCGCCTTGAGCAGGCCGGCGAGCGTGACGTGCTCGCCGCGCAGCTCGAAGTCGTCGTCCGCGGGGCTCATGCCGCCGCGCGCAGCAGCGCCTCGAAGGCGAGCGCGGTCTCGCGCGCATTGCCGCGCCGCACTTCGACCACGCGCATGCCGCTGCGTTCCGGCGCCGCGACGTCTTCGAGGAGCACCCGGTCGGTGCTGGCGTCGACGACGAGGACGACGCGTCGCGGGTCGAGCCGCGCCGCGAGCTCGCGCAGCTCGAACTCGCAGCCGTGGCGCGCCGCGGTGAAGCCGCGCAGGTCCATCACGACGGCATCGGCGCGCACGATCAGCGCCACGATCGTCGCCTGCCAGGTGTCGTCGCGACAGCAGAACTCGCTGACGCGATAGCGGCCGTCGCCGTCGGGAGCGACGTCGAGCGTCGCGAAGCGGCGTGCCAGGTCGTCGTGCGACTGGACGAAGCTCGCGCGCAGGTTGCCCGTGAAGAAGCGCAGCATGTCGCCCGGATCGACGACGCGGGCGACGACGTCGGGCGCGGCGATCATCGTCACCGGCCCGAAGAGCTGCCAGCGCGAGGCGATGCGGTCGAACAGCGACTCGGTGCGCGCGGTGTCGCCGAAGACGCGCAGGAGCAGCAGCGTGCGCGGCGCCGGGCGGGCCGTGCCGGAGTAGGCCCGGCGAAGCAGCCGCGAAAGCGTGAACGGCACGAGCGCATAGGCGAGGACGCTGACGGCGGCGATCTCGAGCAGCGGCCGGGTGCCCGGCCAGACGCTCACCAGCTCCACCGCCCGCGTCGCGACGAAGAGCAGCCACCAGCTGTGGGCGAGCAGCTGCGCGTCGGAGAAGCGCTTGGCCTCGTAGCCGCGCGCGAGCGCCTTCAGCCGCCACCAGGCGAGCGCCCCGACCGGGAGGGCAAGGACGACGAAGCCGGCGTCGAGGCCGGGGCCGGAGAGAAGCCACCCTTGCGCCCATGACGTGTCGCCGAGCCACTTCGTGAGATGCAGGCCGAGCAGCGGGCCGGTCGCGAACACGAGCAGGCCCGCGAACGCGAGCGGCGCGATGCCGCGCACGCGGCGCGCGCCGATGACGAGGCCGAACAGCAGCGGCAGCGCCAGCGTGTAGGCGGCGTACTGGAAGAAGAGGACGAGGTTGTTCGCCTGGTCGAGCGTCGGCATCTTTCCGGCGGCGACGCGCTGCAGCACGGCGATGAGCAGGCCGGTCACCGCGAACGCGACGAGCAGCGCGACCCAGAGCACGAAGGCGCGCAGGAAGGGCGTCGCCGTCAGCACCGCGAAGATCGGCACGGCCATCGTGCAGGCGACGCCGCCGACCATCCAGAGGGCGGCCGGAGCGATCGGCTCGCCGCCGAGCGCGAGGTACTGCGCGGCGAGCAGGAACGAGGGCAGCACGAGCGCGCCCAGCGAGGCCGCGAAGACGCGGCGCCGGATGCGTGCTTCCCAGGCCAGTGCCGGTGCAGGCGAGACGTCGGCGGGTGCCGGGCGCCACGCCTGCGCCGGTGCGATCGGCAGCGTCGCGCCGCCGCGCGACTGCATGCCTGCCAGCACGGCGCGCTTGTAGCGCCAGAGCACGAGCGGCGCGATCAGCACCGTCATCACCATGACGTTGATGAAATGGAACACGAGCTCGCCGCCCAGCATGTCGCCGTCCTCGAAGGCCCCGACCGTGGCTACGATAGCGCCGAAGGAGACGACGACGATGCCATCCGCGCGGGTCGGCTGGAGCGAGATCTGGCGCGTACTCGCCTACACGGTGGCCCTCGCGCTGGCGTTCATCGCCCTCGGCCGCCTCGAGAGCGGCGCGTTCTCGCTCTTCGGCGTCGACGACCTCATGGCGCGGTCGGAAGCCGGCTCGGCGTCGGCCGACGCGGCGCTGGCGCGCGACGCCGAGCAGATCGCCCGGGTCTCGCGCGACGCCCTTGTCCGGCCGCCTGGCCGGCGGCTGGTCGCGTTTCGGCTCGGCTACGAGCTCGGCTACGCGAGCACCCTGATCGGCGGCTTCTCCAACTCGGCGCCGGAGGTGCAGGCGAAGGTTCGCCCGATCGGCGATCGGCATCTCGCGATCGCCCAGACGCTGGCGAGCACCCTCGGCATCGGCCGCGTCGGGCTGCTGCCGGTGCAGACGGTCAGCGCCTATGCCGCTCTCGACGATCGCTTCGAGGCGGACGAAAACGGCCTTGGCGCGCAGGTCGAGGCGCGCCTGTCGCCGCTGCATCGCGAGCTCTACGTCCTCGGCGCGCTCGTCGGCGGGGCGTCGGCCGACGTCGAGAGCAGCAGCGGCCGGAACAGCCAGCCGCCGGCCGCGAAGATCCGCCGCCACGCGACACTGGCCGGCGTCGATCGAGCGCTCTGGCTGCCGCTCGCGCTGAAGCCGCGCGACCGGACGCCCGACCAGGTGCTCGGCGACCTTCACGGCGCGCTCGATGCGCTGGTCGCCGATCTGCTTCGGCTCGACGGGGCCGGCACCCCGCAGGCGCGGCGCTGAGGCCGGCCGGGGCCGCTCGCGGCCCTAGCGGTCGCGCGCCAGGCGCGGATCGAAGATGTCGCGCAGGCCGTCACCCATCAGGTTGAGGCCGAGCACCGTGAGCGCGATCGCGACGCCCGGATAGACCGCGAGCTGCGGCGCCTGGAAAAGCTGCAACTGGGCTTCGTTCAGCATCCGGCCCCACGACGGCGTCGGCGGCTGCGTGCCCAGGCCCAGGTAGCTGAGCGCGGCCTCGGCAAGGATGGCGAGCGCGAACTGGATCGTTGCCTGCACGATCAGGATCGCGGCGATGTTCGGCAGCACGTGCTCGAACGTGATCCGCCACTCGCCTTTGCCGAGCGCGCGCGCCGCCGTGACGTACTCGCGCGAGCGCACGACGAGAGCGCTCGCGCGTGTGATGCGGGCGAACACCGGCACGTTGAAGATGCCGATGGCGACGATCGAGGTGACGAGCCCGGGCCCGTAGATCGCCGTCAGCATGATCGCCGAGAGGAGCGCCGGGAAGGCGAAGGTCAGGTCCGCCAGGCGCATCACTGCTTCTTCGATCCAGCCGCGCTTCACGGCCGCGACGAGGCCGAGCGCGACGCCGAAGGCGATGCCGATGCCGACCGCGATCAGGCCGACGGC
>JBDTJD010000302.1:0-5522 GCA_039935975.1 Caldimonas sp. | reverse complement strand
ACCAGCGGCGTTCCCACGGGAACCATGTACTTCTCGAGTGCCGGCGATGGGTGGTAGCTGCTGAAAATGGCGCGGTCGGCCAGACTGATGTTGGGAAACGTGGCTCGCTCGGCGTTTTGCCCCGATCGACGGTCGACCTTGACGACGTTGCCCTCCAGCACGAGGGTCGTGCCGGACGGGACGTCGAATCGAACCTCCACGAAACCGCCGTCGTTGTTGCGCATCAGTGAGACGTTTGCGCGCACGCCGTGTATCTCGAGAGCGGTGCCGACCGGAACGCTTCGGTTGAGCGAGCACGACGCGTAAATCGGCGTGCCGGGCGTCGGATCTGCGACGTAAGCTGTCGTCGGAAACGGCACGCAACCCGAACAGATGAATGCCATGCTGAAGATCGCTGCGGTCCTTGCCATCCAATGCTGTGACATGTCTACGCTCCGTGCCGGACTACCCACGCATCTTGTGACGAGTTCACTCGCGTTGCGAGCGGCATCGATGGAGTGGCTCAGCGCTGTCTGGAAGGTACCGCGCCTCGATACGACAAGCATGCGGCGGTTGATCGAGCGGCGGGTTGCCGGTCTGAGACGACGCGGTTGCGGACTAACGCGATCCTGATGCCGTCGCTGCTACGCTTCTCGCATGAATTCCAGCCCGCGGCCGGACGCCTCCAGGGCGCCACGCGCCGCCGCAACCGCGGCGCTGCTCATCACCGCGGCCACAGCCCTTGGTGCCGTGCTGGATCGTCACGTCTCGCTCACCAGCCAGGCGATGTTCTACCTGGTGGCAGTGGTGATCGTGGCCTACGCCTGCCACCGTGTGGTCGCGCTGGCGAGTGCGGTCGCAGCGGTGACGGCTTTCAACTTCTTCTTCGTGCCGCCCCGCTACACCCTTGAAGTCGAGAACCGCGAGCACCTGATCGCGCTGGCGACCATGCTCGGTGTGGCACTGCTCGTGAGCTGGCTTTCGGCCCGGGTTCGAACCGAGTCGCGGCTGGCGGCAGACAGCGAGCGGCGCGCGCGCGAGCTGAGCGCCCTGGCCACCGATCTGCTCGATGCCGACGACGAGGCCGGCGCACTGGGCGCAGGACTGCGTGCCATGCAGAGCGCCTTCGATCGGGTGGTGCTCGTCATGCTCGATGCCGGAGGCGGCCTGCATCCGGCGGAGGGACTGCCGCAGCCGGTGCTGCAGTCGCTTCGCTGTGCCATCGACGAGGCGGCCGTGATCGGCCCGGGCACCGGCCGCTGGCCCGGGATCGATGCCTGGGTCCTGCCGCTCGGGACGCGCGGCCACGTGATCGGCGCGGTGCGTATCGAGCCCGCGCCTGCGGCCGACGAGTTGGGGCGCGAGCACGCGACCGCGCTCGCCAGCGTGCTTGCCCAAGGCCTTTGGCGGCTGCGCGCGGCCGCGGCCGGGCTCGATGCCCGGGCCGGGCTTCAGCGCCAGCAGCTGCAGAGCACTTTCCTCGCCGCGGTGTCGCACGACATGCGCACGCCATTGGCGGCGATCGTCGCCGCAGTCTCGTCGCTGCTGGAGCAGCGCGAGCGGCTTCCCGTCGCCGAGCAGGAGCGCATGTTGGGGAGCATCGCGAGCCAGGCGCGCTATCTCTCCGACATCACGGAAAACACCTTGCAGCTCGTGAGCCTCGCGTCGGCGCCACTGCCGCAGCAGCGCGAATGGCAGTCGCTCGAGGAGATCGTCGGCAGCCTCGTCGGCCGCTTGCGCGGAGGTGCGTGCGGCGCGCGGATCCAGGCTCGGGTCGAGGAGGCGCTGCCGCTGGTGCGCGGCAATGCGACCCTGCTCGCCCAGCTCCTCGCCAACCTGCTCGACAACGCCTGCAAGTACAGCGAGGGTCCGGTCCAGCTCGCCGCGTTCCGCGCGCCCGGCGCGGTCACGGTGAGCGTGAAGGACCGCGGACCGGGCATCGGACCCGAGACCGAGGCGCACCTGTTCGACGCGTTCTTCCGCGGCGAGGCAAAGAGCGCGCAGGACGGTGCCGGCCTCGGCCTCGCGCTCTGCAAGGCGATCGCCGAGGCGCACGGAGGCACGCTCGTGTATGCGCGGCGGCGTCACGGCGGCAGCAGCTTCACGCTCGCCCTGCCGCTGGAAGCACAACCCGACGCGGGCGCATGGCCCTGAACGTGTTGGTCGTCGAGGACGACGCCGCGATCCGCGGGCTCCTCCGCTCCGCGCTTGCGGCCGAGGGCTTCGAGGTGACGACTGCGGTTTCCGTCAGCGAGGCGACGGCCCTGCTGAGGCACCACCCGCCCGATCTCGTCGTCCTCGACCTCGGGCTGCCTGACGGCGATGGCGCCGCGCTGGTGCGCGTGGTGCGGAGCCAGAGCGCGCTGCCAATCGTCGTGGCATCGGCGCGTCACGACGAAGCCAGCAAGATCGCGCTGCTCGACGCCGGCGCGGACGACTACCTGGTCAAGCCGTTCAGCATCGGCGAGCTGCTCGCGCGCATCCGCGTCGCGATGCGCCATCGGGGTTCGACCTTGCAGCCGGCCCTGCGCCACGTCGAACTCGACGGCCTGGCCATCGACCTCGATGCCCGCCGCGTCGAGCGCGACGGCGAGACCGTGCGTCTCACGCCGACCGAGTTCGAACTGCTCGCCCGCCTCGTGCGCAGCGGCGGACGGATCGTCACGCACCGACAGCTGCTCACCGACGTGTGGGGCGTGGAGCACCTGGACGACACCCACTATCTGCGCCTCTACATGGGCCAGTTGCGCGCCAAGCTCGAGCGCCGACCCGCGGAACCGCGCTTCCTGCTGACCGAGATCGGCGTCGGCTACCGCTTGGCGATCGACTGAAAACGCACGCGAGAGTCGACGCGCTTATGCGTTCCTGATGCAGCGGCGTTTCCAATTGCGGCTGCATTGCAACCGGTCCGTCCATGAATCTCGAAACGCGCAGACAGAGCCTGGCAGCCCTGACGCTGGGCTCCATCGGCGTCGTCTACGGCGACATCGGCACCAGCCCGCTCTACACGATGAAGGAGATCTTCAGTCCCGGTGTCGGCGTGCCGCTGGACGAGCGGCAGATCGTCGGCGCCGTGTCGACGATCTTCTGGGGGCTGATGTTCGTCGTGACGCTCAAGTACGTGCTGCTTATCCTGCGCGCCAGCAACAAGGGGGAGGGCGGCATCATGGCCCTGACCGCGCTGGCGGTCCGTTCGATCGGGCCCACGCCGCGCGTTCGCACCGCGCTGCTGCTCACCGGCGTGCTCGGCGCGGCGCTCTTCTACGGCGACAGCGTCATCACGCCAGCGATCTCGGTGCTCGGCGCGGCCGAGGGACTGGAGGTGGTGGCACCGGAACTGACGGCCTGGGTGCTGCCGATCTCGGTCGGGGTCCTGCTTGGCCTCTTCGTCGTGCAGCGATTTGGCACGCAGCGCGTGGGCGTGATCTTCGGGCCGGTGATCGTGCTCTGGTTCGCCACCCTCGCTGTCACGGGTGCCTGGCAGATCGTGCAGGCGCCGGTGATCCTGGAGGCGATCGACCCGCGCCATGCATTCTTCTTCCTGCAGGAACAGGGCTGGCACCTGTTCGTCGCCGTCGGTGCGATCGTGCTCGCCCTCACCGGCGCCGAGGCGCTCTACGCCGACATGGGCCACTTCGGCCCGAAGCCGATCCGGATCGCGTGGCTAGGCTTCGTGCTGCCGGCCCTGGTGGTCAACTACATGGGGCAGGGCGCACTGTTGATGCGCGATCCGGGCGCGCTCGAGAACCCCTTCTTCCGCATGTTCTCCGAGGCCTGGCTGATTCCGGCCGTGATCCTCGCCTTTTGCGCCGCGGTGATCGCCTCGCAGGCGGTGATCTCCGGCGCCTACTCGATGACCCGCCAAGCGATCCAGCTCGGCTTCCTGCCGCGCATGCGAATCGTCTTCACCTCGGCGAGCGAGGCCGGGCAGATCTACATGCCCGAGGTGAATCGGGCGCTGCTCGTCGCCGTGCTCGCCGCGACGCTCGCGTTCGGAAGCTCGACGGCGCTCGCTGCTGCTTACGGGATCGCCGTCACGGCCACGATGTTCATCACCACGCTGCTCACCTTCTTCGTCGTCCGCTACGGCTGGGGCTATCCCCGGCCGGTGGCGCTCGCGGCCACCGGAGCCTTCCTCGCCTTCGACGCGCTGCTGGTTGTCTCGTGCGCGCTCAAGTTTGCCGATGGAGGCTGGTTCCCGCTTGTCCTCGGCGGGGCGATCTTCGGCTTGATGGCGACCTGGAAGCGCGGCCGTCAGCTGCTGCAGGAGCATGTGCACGCGGACGATCCCGAGTTGCTTTCGCTGATCGAATCGCTCGCCAGGGAAAGCCTGCCTCGCAGCCCGCGTACCGCCGTCTATGCGGTGGCCGATCCCAGCCGCGCACCACAGGCTCTTCTGCACAACATCAAGCACAACGCCGTGCTCCACGAACGCAACCTCGTGCTCACGGTGAGTTTCCGCGACGAACCGACCGTGCCTGCCGACGAACGAGTCCGCGTGGAGTCGCTCGGTCACGGCTTCTGGCGCGTCGGCGTGGCCTACGGGTTCATGGAACCGCCCGACATTCCAGCAGCGCTCGCCGCCTGCGCCGGGCAGGGACTCGACATCAACCTGTTCTCGGTTTCCTACTTCCTGAGCCGCGAAATCATCGTGCCGCGACGCGGCGCGGCGATGACCTACTGGCGCGAGTCTCTTTTCGCGGCGATGGCGCGCAACGCCGGCAGCGTCGCGGAGTTCTTCTGCCTGCCGGCGAACTGCGTTGTGGAACTCGGCACGCGGGTTGTCCTTTAGCCTCGTGTGGTGCTTCAATACGTCGTCTGGCAGGAAGCCCGAAGCGTGTTGACCAGGATCCCGGTCCGACCGGCGCTCAGGCGTCGTGGAGGGTGCGAAATGACAAATCGTCGGGCGCTGCTCAGAGCGGCGGCTGCTACCTGGCTTGGCGACTGGCTCACCGTCACGAAGGCGCAGGATGTCACCCGCCGAGTCGCGCTCCTCGGCATTTCAGACGGGCCGAACCCGAATGTCGATATGTTTCGAGCCAAACTCGCCGAGCTTGGCTGGGTCGAACACAGAAACCTCGTCCTGGACAGAAGGGTCACGCACGGCGACGGCGCGCGCGTCGCGCCGTTGACAGCCGAGTTGTTGGCACTGCGACCCGACGTTTTCGTCGCACCCTTCGACACCATGGCCACTGCGGCCGCCGAATCCACAGCGACAGTGCCGATCGTGTTCGTGGGCGGACTCGATCCGGTCGGATACGGCCTCATCGAATCACTCTCTCGACCCGGTCGCAACGTCACGGGCTTCAGCGTCGGCGGCGCAGAACTGGGGGCGAAGGACCTCTCGCTCCTCAAGGAGGCGGTCCCGGGACTGCGAGTGGTCGGTGTCTTGGTCGGCAATCGCGATCTGCACAAGGTCGAGTATCTGGAGAACGCTGGGCGCCAACTCGGCCTGATGCTTGTGCAGTTCGAGCTCACCCGGCCAGATGACATCGACGCGGCGTTTCAAGCGTTTGCCGAAGCCGGTGCGAGCGGCGTCATGG
>JBDTJD010000301.1:0-6083 GCA_039935975.1 Caldimonas sp. | reverse complement strand
GTCCTCATCACCATCGTCTGGTCGGGAGGGGTCGCCCTCGTCGCTTACAAGATCGTCGACATGACGATCGGACTGCGCGTCAGCGAGGAAGAGGAGCGCGAAGGCCTGGACATCGCGACCCACGGCGAAACCGCCTACAGCAGCTGAAAGAAGGCATCGCCGCCGGGCGACAGCCCAGGGCCACCGCGTGCGGTGGCCCTTTTTGTGGCGGCCGCCGGTCGCTTGCTTCCGCGACCGGGTACCCCATATGCCTAGAATCCTCGCTCCGCCTGCTGACCGGGGCTGTCAGAAAGCGCGCCCCCCGCCATGGTTCCCCACCTCATCACCGCCCTCACCGGGCCGATCAACGAGCTCGAGCAGCGCATGCTCGAGTCGCTCCCGGCCATCGAGCGATGGTTCCGGCTGGAGTGGATGGAGCACACGCCCCCGTTCTACACGTCGGTCGACCTCAGGAATGCCGGCTTCAAGCTCGCCCCGGTCGACACCAACCTCTTCCCCGGCGGCTTCAACAATCTCACCAACGAGATGCTGCCGCTGGCGGTGCAGGCGGCGATGGCGGCGATCGAGAAGATCTGCCCCGAGGCCAAGAACCTCCTGCTGATCCCGGAAAAGCACACCCGCAACTCGTTTTACCTGATGAACGTGCAGCGGCTGATGGAGATCTTCCACCAGGCCGGGCTCAACGTGCGCCTGGGCACGCTCGACGAAGCGATCACCGCGCCGACCCAGGTGCCGCTCCCCGACGGCAGCTCCCTCACCGTCGAGCCGCTCGTGCGCACGAGGAACCGCCTCGGCCTGAAGGATTTCGATCCCTGCACGATCCTGCTCAACAACGACCTGTCGGCCGGCATCCCGAAGATCCTCGAGAACCTGCACGAGCAGTACCTGCTGCCGCCGCTGCACGCCGGCTGGGCCATCCGCAGGAAGACGAACCACTTCGCCGCCTACGAGGAGGTTGCCAAGAAGTTCGCCAAGCTGCTCGGCATGGACCCTTGGCTCATCAACCCGATGTTCGCGCGCTGCGGCGAGGTGAACTTCAGCGACGGCTCCGGCGCCGAATGCCTGACGAGCAATGCCGAGACGCTGCTCGGCAAGATCCGCCGCAAATACAAGGAATACGGCATCCAGGAAAAGCCCTTCATCATCGTCAAGGCCGACGCCGGCACCTACGGCATGGGCATCATGACCGTGCGCGACCCGAAGGATCTCGCCGACCTGAACCGCCGCTCGCGCAACAAGATGAGCGTCATCAAGGACGGCCAGGAAGTGAGCGAGGTGATCCTCCAGGAAGGCGTTCCGACCTACGAGCGGGTCAACGATTCAGTCGCCGAGCCGGTGGTCTACATGATCGACCGCTACGTCGTGGGGGGCTTTTACCGCGTCAATCCCGAGCGCGGCACCGACGAGAACCTGAACTCGCCCGGCTCGGCCTTCGTCCCGCTCGCCTTCGCCGGCACGGGCCAGTTCACCAAGCCGGGCGCCAAGACCGGCGCCGCGGCGCCCAACCGCTTCTACATGTACGGCGTGATCGCGCGTCTGGCCATGGTGGCGGCGAGCTACGAGCTCGAAGCGACCGACCCGAACGCCGAGATCTACGAGTAGTCGCGGCGGCGGCGGCGACGGCGGCCTCGCCGGAGGTCGTTGCCACGTGACTGCGATGCACAATATCCCTCCTTCGTCGCCCCGCCTGCCCAGGAGGCGCCGGCTCCCGACGTGACCCAGCCCCGCACCGCCTCCAGCCTTGCCGCCCTGACGCTCGGCGCCACCGGCGTCGTCTACGGCGACATCGGCACCAGCCCGCTCTACGCGCTCAAGCAGGTGTTCGCGAGCGGCCACGTGCCGCTCACGCCGCACAACATCTACGGCGTCCTCTCGCTCGTGTTCTGGACGCTGACGGTGATCGTCTCGATCAAGTACGTCGTCCTCATCCTGCGCGCCGACAACAACGGCGAGGGCGGGCTGATCGCGATGCTCGCGCTCGCCTCCCAGGCCGTGCGCGACCGTCCGGCGCTGCGCCGGCGGCTCCTCTTCCTCGGCATCTTCGGCACCGCGATCTTCTTCGGCGACGGCGTCATCACGCCGGCGATCTCGGTGCTCGGCGCCGTCGAGGGCCTGACCGTGGCCGCGCCGGGTCTGCACAACTGGGTCGTGCCGATCACGCTTGTCGTCCTCGCCGCCCTGTTCATGTTCCAGCGCCACGGCACGACCCGTGTCGGCAAGCTTTTCGGCCCGGTGATGCTGGTGTGGTTCGTGGTCATCGCGGTCCTCGGCCTGATGCACATCGGCGACAACCCGTCGATCGTCAAGGCGCTGTCGCCGCACTACGCGCTCCTGTTCCTGGTCACCCAGCCGAGCGTTGCCTTCATCGCACTCGGCGCCGTCGTGCTCTGCGTCACCGGCGCCGAGGCGCTCTACGCCGACATGGGCCACTTCGGCAAGCGGCCGATCCGCTACGCGTGGTTCGGGATCGCCATGCCGGCGCTCGTCCTCAACTATTTCGGCCAGGGCGCGATGCTGCTGGCCGATCCGTCGAAGGTCGCCAACCCGTTCTTCGAGATGGCGCCGACCTGGGCCCTCTATCCGCTGATCGCGCTCGCCACCTGCGCCGCCGTGATCGCCTCCCAGGCGCTGATCACGGCCGCCTTTTCGGTCACCAAGCAGGCGATCCAGCTCGGCTATCTGCCGCGCCTTCGCATCGCCCACACCTCGGTGCTGGAGACCGGCCAGGTCTACGTGCCGTTCGTCAACTGGAGCCTGTTCTGCGGCATCGTCGTCGCCGTGGTCTTCTTCGGCTCGAGCGACGCCCTCGGCGCGGCGTACGGGATCACGGTGACGATCGACATGCTGATCACGACGACCATGACCTTCTTCGTCCTGCGCTACGGCTGGAAGTACCAGTGGTGGCTGGCCGTCGCCGCGACCGGCTTCTTCTTCCTCGTCGACTTCACCTACTTCTCGGCCAACGTCGTCAAGGTGGTCGACGGCGGCTGGTTCCCGTTGCTCATCGGCGCCTTCATGTTCACGGTCATGATGACCTGGAAGCAGGGCCGAAAGCTCATGGCGCAAAGCCTGCGCGACGACGCCGTCGATCTGACGAGCTTTCTCGAGTCGGTCTTCATCAGTCCGCCGCAGCGCGTCCCCGGGACGGCGGTATTCCTGTCCAGCGACCCCGACCTCACGCCCAACGCGCTTCTCCACAACCTCAAGCACAACAAGGTGCTGCACGAGCGCAATCTCTTCGTCAACGTCAAGCATCACGAGGTCCCGTGGATCGCCGACGGTGCCTGCAGCGAGATCAGGGACCTCGGCAACGACTGCTGGCAGGTGACGCTCAACTTCGGCTTCAAGAACGAACCCGACGTGCCGGTCGCGCTCCAGCAGCTGCGCGCCAGCGGCTGCATCGTCGACGACATGGACACGTCCTACTTCTTGTCGCGCGACATCGTCATCCCGACGCTCGGCGGCGGCATGGCCGACTGGCGCGAGAAGCTGTTCGCGGGCATGCACCGCAACGCGTCGGCGGCCGCCGACTTCCTGCGCCTGCCGACCAACCGGGTCGTCGAGCTCGGCTCCAAGGTCGAGATATGAGGCGCCCCGGCGCCCCTCGGTCACGGCACTGCGACACGGCTCGGGCGGCTTCGCACCGGCCGGGCGCTGGGCCGGACTGCGCTTGACGTCCCGGATTCGCGACCTCTCGCTGTCGGCGGCGACCGCCGGCTTCGTCGCCGTCCTGGTCGGCTTCACGAGCTCGATCGCGATCGTCTTTCAGGCGGCCCAGTCGCTCGGCGCGACGCCGGCCCAGACGGCGTCGTGGATGTGGGCGCTCGGCTGGGGCGTCGGCCTCGCGACGCTGCTGCCTTCGCTCTGGTGGCGCAAGCCGGTGATGATCGCGTGGAGCACGCCCGGCGCGGCCGTGCTTGCCGTCGCCGGCGCGAGCGGCGCGTTCGGCATGGCCGAGGCGACCGGCGCCTTCATCGTCTTCGCGCTGCTCGTGATCGTGGCCGGCGCGACCGGCTGGTTCGAGCGCGTGATGGACCGCATCCCGATGCCGCTTGCCGGCGCACTCCTGGCCGGCGTGCTCGCCCGCTTCGGCCTCGACGCCTTTCTCGCCGCGCGCTCGGCGCCCGTCCTCGTGGTCGCGATGCTGGTCGCGTATCTCGGCGGCCGTCGCTGGTGGCCGCGCTACGCCGTCGTCGGCGTCCTGGCCACAGGCCTCGCCGTTGCCGCGGCGACTCGGTCGCTGCACGCCGCGGCGGTCTCTTGGACGCTCACCACGCCGGTCTTCACCGCGCCCGAGTTCACCTGGCGGGCGACCGTCAGCCTGGCGCTGCCGCTCTTCGTCGTCACCATGGCGTCGCAGAACCTGCCGGGTGTCGCCGCGATCCGCGCTGCCGGGTACACGATGCCGATCTCGAAGATCGTCGTCATCACCGGCGTCGCGACGCTGCTGCTCGCACCGTTCGGCGCCTTCGCGCTCAACCTCGCCGCGATCACCGCGGCGATCTGCCTGGGCCGCGAGGCGCACGCCGATCCCGGCAGGCGCTGGGTCGCCGCAGCCTCGTGCGGCCTTCTCTACTGCATCGTCGGTGCCTTCGGCGCGGCTGTGGCCGGGCTGCTCGCCGAGTTCCCGCGCGAACTGATCGCCGCCATCGCCGGACTCGCCCTGCTCGGCACGATCTCCAGCGGTCTCCTGGCCGCAGTACGCGACGAGACCGTGCGCGAGGCCGCGATCGTCACGTTCCTGGTCACGCTCTCGGGCCTCGAGCTCGCCGGCATCGGCTCGGCGTTCTGGGGCATCGTCGCCGGCACGCTCGCGCTGGTTGTGCAACAGTGGCGGCCCGGCGCCGACCGCAAGCGCGCCGGACCCGAGGCCCGTCCATGAAACTGCTCTTCGTCGCCGATCCGCTCGAGACCTTCCAGACCTACAAGGACACCACCTTCGCGATGATGGGCGAGGCGGCGGGGCGCGGCCACGCGCTCTTCGCCTGCGAGCCGAAGGACCTGGTCTGGGAGCGTGGCGGCCGGGTCGTCGCCCGCTCGCGGTCGATCGAGCTCGCGCCGCCGGGCAGCCCGGCCTGGTTCACCGAAGCCGCTCCGCCGGCTCCCGTGGCGCTTGCCGACGTGTCGGCCGTGATCATGCGCAAGGACCCGCCGTTCGATAGCGAGTACTTCTACGCCACCCATCTCCTCGGCCAGGCCGAGCGCGAAGGGGCGCGAGTCTTCAACAGCCCGCGCGCGCTGCGCGAGCATCCGGAAAAGCTCGCCATCCTCGAGTTTCCCCAGTACATCGCACCGACCATCGTCACGCGCGACGAGCCGGCGATCAAGCGCTTTCACGCCGAGCACCGCGACATCGTTCTGAAGCCCCTCGACGGCATGGGCGGGATGGGCATCTTTCGCGTCGGCCCCGACGGCCTCAACCTGGGCAGCATCACCGAGACGCTCAACCGCCACGGCGCCACGACCGTGATGGCGCAGCGCTACCTCACCGAGATCACGGCCGGCGACAAGCGCATCCTGGTCATCGACGGCGTGCCGGTGGCGCACTCGCTCGCCCGCATCCCGCAGGGCAGCGAGATCCGCGGCAACCTGGCGGTCGGCGGCAAGGGCGTGGCCCGGCCGCTCTCGGCGCGCGACCGCGAGATCGCCGAGGCGATCGGGCCGACCCTCGCGAAGCGCGGCCTGCTGCTGATCGGCCTCGACGTGATCGGCGACTGCCTCACCGAGATCAACGTCACCAGCCCGACCGGCTTCCAGGAGATCACGCAGCAGACCGGCTTCGACGTGGCGGCGATGTTCGTCGATGCGCTCGAGCGCGCTCTCGCCTGATCCGACCTCGCTCCCGGCGCGCCCGCGCCGCCTCCTCCCCATGGCTGTTCTCTCCCTCTCCAACGCGCACCTCGCCTTCGGCCACGTCGCCCTCCTCGACGGCGCCTCGCTTTCGCTCGAGACCGGCGAGCGGGTCGGCCTGATCGGCCGCAACGGCACCGGCAAGTCGTCGCTGCTGAAGGTGATCGCCGGGCTCGAGAAGCTCGATGACGGCCTGCTGCAGCAGACGCAGGGACTGCGCATCCGCTACGTGC
>JBDTJD010000300.1:0-3968 GCA_039935975.1 Caldimonas sp. | reverse complement strand
CGCCCGCGCCCCAGGCGTCGTAGTCGCGCGCCTGACCACGCATGTAGATCATGCCGTTGATGCTGCTCGAGCCGCCGAGCACCTTGCCGCGCGGATAGCGCAGGCTGCGGCCGTTGAGCCCGGCGGCCGGCTCGGTCGAGTAGAGCCAGTCGGTGCGCGGATTGCCGATGCAGTAGAGGTAGCCGACCGGGATGTGGACCCAGAGATAGTTGTCCTGCAGGCCCGCCTCGATCAGCAGCACGCGCCTGGACCGGTCCGCGCTCAGCCGGTTCGCGAGCAGGCAGCCGGCCGTGCCGGCGCCGCAGACGATGTAGTCCCAGGTCGCGTCGGTCATGGCCATCAGCGCGTCGTGCCGACGAGTCCGGGGAACAGCTTGATCAGGCCGTCCGACATGACCTCGACCGCGAGCGCGGCCAGGATCAGGCCCATCAGCCGGGTCATGACGTTGATGCCGGTCTTGCCGACGAACCGCGCGATCCGCCCGGAGAGGCTGAACGCGATCCAGACCGAGAGCGCGATGACGACGCCGTAGCCCACGAGGATTGCGATCTCCCACCAGTGACGGGTCTTCTCGGCATAGATCACCATGGTGGAGATCGTCGCCGGCCCGGTCAGGAGCGGGATCGTGAGCGGCACGATGGCGATCGAGTCGCCGGCGTCGACCTTGTCGCTGCCCTCGGCGAGGTCGCTGGTCCGGCTCTCGGCCGGCTGGGCGTTGAGCATCTGCAGCGATGAGAGCAGCAGCAGCATGCCGCCGCCAACCTGGAACGAGGCAAGCGAGATGCCGAAGAACTCGATGATGCGCAGGCCCGCGACCGCGCTCACCGCGATCACGACGAACACGCTCACCGCCGCGACGCGGATCGTGCGCTGGCGCTGCTCGCGGCTGAAGCCGGTGGTGAAATGGATGAAGAAGGGCAGGACGCCGATCGGATTGACGATCGCGAGGAGCGCGATCAGCGGCTTCAGGATGTCCATCGTCAGGCGAAGTGAAAGGCGTCGCTCAGTCGACGCGCGCGGCGTGCGCATTGTCGTCGCCGGCCAGCTCTCTCAGGTAGCGCAAACCCAGGAGGGCGCGGGCGCCGTACCAGCTGAGCAGCTCGCCGTCGACGCGCTGCACGCTGGCGGCCGGGCAGAGCGCACGGGCCGCCGCGACGTGTGGCGCCTGGAAGGCGAACGGCTCCGAGCTGAGAAGAACGCGCTCGACATCGCCGAGCCACGGCTCGTCGCCCGCGACCACCGGATAGCGCGCCGCGCCGGTGACGCCGCCGCGCTGGTCCGGCAGCGTGAGCCAGCCGATGCGAGCGAGCATGCGCGAGAGATAGGTGTCGCGCGCCACGGACATCCAGGGGTCGTGCCAGATCAGGTAGAGCACGCGAAGCTCGCGGCGCCCCGCGGGCGTCGTCGCGGCGAGTTCCACCGAGAGCGAGCGGCGCAGGGCGTTCGCCCGCTCGGCCACGCCAGGCGCGCCGGCGAAGGTCCGTGCCAGCTGGTCGACAAGCTCCAGGTTGTCTTCCGGCTCGACCGGATGCGTCACGACGATCTCCGGCGCATCGACGCCCCAGGCGGCGATCGCGTCGATCGTCTCGCGCCGGTTCTCGTCGATGTTGACGAGAAGGTGGGTCGGCGCGAGGCGACGCAGCTTGGCGAGGTTCACGTCCTTCGTCCCGCCGACCTTGGCGATGCCGGCGACGGCAGCGCCCGGGTGGACGCAGTAGCCGGTGCGGGCGACGAGTCGTTCGCCCAGCCCGAGCGCGCAGACGAGCTCGGTCAGGCTCGGCACCAGACTGGCGATGCGAGGCGCTTGCGACTCGGGCGCCGTCATGGGACGAGACGACGGGCTGTCGCAAAACAACAATTGCGGCGATCCCGGGGCTTTTTTTTTCTGCAATTCACTTATATTCGCCAGTCTGTGTGGGTGGAAAGCAGCGCCTTCTTGAAATAGTTCACGACGGGTAGAAGCTCCACATTTCGGGTAAAGAACAGGAAGGCAGCTTTTCCATGGGTAACAAACTCTACGTCGGCAACCTCTCGTACAACGTACGCGACGAGGATCTGCAGCAGGCGTTCGCGCAGTACGGGACGGTCTCGTCGGCGAAGGTCATGATGGACCGCGATACCGGTCGCTCGAAGGGCTTCGGCTTCGTCGAGATGGGCTCGGATCCGGAGGCGCAGGCCGCGATCAACGGCATGAACGGTCAGGCTCTCGACGGTCGCGCGATCGTCGTCAACGAGGCCCGTCCGCGCGAAGAGCGGCCGGGTGGCTTCGGCGGCGGCGGAGGTGGCCGCTCCGGCGGTGGCGGCGGCTACGGCGGTGGCGGCGGCGGCCGCTCCGGCGGTGGCGGCGGCGGTAGCCGCGGCGGCTACTGAGCCGACTTCGACGAGGGCGCCGCGGGCCGGCGTCCCGAGGCGATCGATCACGACGAAGGCGGTGTAGCGAAAGCGCACCGCCTTTTTCGTTCCCGTTCCCTTACTCCTGTCTCTGCTTGCGCGGCCGGCCGGCGAGAAGCCGGTCGTAGAGACCGTCGGGCAGCCGACGCATCAGCCAGGCGACGACGCCCATCTGCCAGGGAATGACGCGATACGACGTGCCGGCGGCAATTGCCGCGTGAGCACGATCGGCAAAGTCGTCAGCGCTCATCAGGAACGGCATCGAATAGCGGTTGCCGCGCGTCAAGGGCGTGTCGATGTAGCCCGGCGCGATGGTCACGACCTTGACGCCGAACGGGCGCAGCTCGCCGCGCAGGCTCTCGCAATAGACCGCCACCGCCGCCTTGCTCGAGGAGTACGCGCCGTGACCGGGCAGGCCGCGCACGCCCGCCACGCTGGCGATGCCGACGAGCCGGCCGCTGCCGCGTTCGCACATCGGCCGCACGAACGGCTGGAAGGTCGCGGCCAGACCGATGTTGTTGGTCTCGTAGGTGGCGCGCATCACTTCGATGTCGGCGAGCACCGCCGTGTCCATGCCGATGCTGATGCCCGCATTGGCGATGACGATGTCGGGCAGGCCCTGCGCCTCGATGCAGGCGCGGCCGGCGGCGGTGATCGCAGCGACGTCGCGCACGTCGGCAGCGTAGACCGAGCAGCGTGCCGGATCGATGCCTTGCGCATGCGCCCAGCGCACGACGTCGTCGGCGCGCCGGGCGACGAGCGCGAGCCGATGGCCCGATCGATGAAAGCGAAGAGCGAGCGCCTGGCCGATGCCGCTCGATGCGCCCGTGATGAAGGCGAGCCGGTCGCTCATCGCGCCGGCGACGTCCTGCGCGGCGAAACGAAGGTGGCGCTCGTGCGTCCCTTGAGGTCGACGACGCGCGCCAGGTTGTCGTAGTCCATCCCGCCGGCGCGAACGACGCTCTGCCCCTGCGTGACGACGACGGGCAGGTGCGAGCGCACCTGCTCGACATTGCGAAACGCCTGCAGGAATTCGCTCCGGAACTCGATCGGCTCGGCGCTGCCGACGCCCGGGCGCACGATGTGCGCGTCGCCGATCAGCTGGAGCTCGCTGCCGTCGCCATTGGCGAGCGCGCGCCGGGCGGTGGCGGTGGTGACGAGGCCGTCGCTGCCGACCGCGCGGATCCGTGCGTCGTCGACCTCGAGGGTGTCGTTGTCCGGAAAGTGGCGCAGCCGCTCGCCCTCGATCTGGGTGCGCAGCGTTCCTGCAGCATCGAACCGCTGGACGACGAAGTGGGTCATCACATAGTCGGCCTCGTGCCGCGGCGGCGCGGTGACCGTGAGTGCCTCCTCGGCGGGCGCATTGCGCACCAGCCACCACGTCGCCGAGGCCAGCAGCGCCATCATCAGGAGCGGCAGATAGGCCGAGACGAGGTCGAGCAGGCGCAGTGGCCAGGATGCGGAGGCCACCGGCTGCGGCCCGGCGAAGCTGAGGTCGACGGCATCGTCGTCGTCGAAGGTGGCCGCCTCGGGCGCGGCCTCGACGTCAGCCTGCGCCATCGAGCGCGAACAAGGGA
>JBDTJD010000299.1:0-3616 GCA_039935975.1 Caldimonas sp. | reverse complement strand
CGGGGGGCAGCGAGCGAAGTGAGCGTGGGGGCTTCATGTCAGGCCAGGGGAATCACGACCTTGAAGATCGTTCGACCCGGCTCGCTCTCGAACTCGACGGTGCCATGGTGCTGCTGGATGAAGGTGCGTGCAAGGGTGAGGCCGAGTCCCGAGCCGCCATCGCGACCCGACACGAGCGGAAAGAAGATCCGCTCGCGCAGCGACTCCGGAACGCCCGGCCCGTTGTCCTCGATATGCAATTCCAGTGCCAGACGGTAGCGATGCTTGCCGAGCGTCGCCGATCGGGCGACCCGCGTGCGCAGCGTGATGCGCGCCGTGCCCTGGTCGATCGATTCGGCGAGCGCCTGGGCCGCGTTCTGGGTGATGTTGAGGACCGCCTGGATGAGCTGCTCGCGATCGCCGCTGAACTCGGGAATCGAGATGTCGTAGTCGCGCACGGTGACGAGGCCACGCGGGAACTCCGCCAGGATCAGCGCCCTCACCCGCTCGCACACCTCGTGGATGTTGACGTTGCCGACGACGTGGGCCTTTCGGTGCGGCGCGAGCAGCCGGTCGACGAGCGACTGGAGGCGGTCGGCCTCCTTGATGATCACCTGCGTGTATTCGGTGAGCGCGCGCGACTCGATCTCCATCTCGAGCAGCTGCGCCGCTCCCCGGATGCCGCCGAGCGGATTCTTGATCTCGTGCGCCAGGTTCCTGATGAGTTCCTTGGTCGCCTCGGCCTGCTCCAGCGCGCGCTCCTCGCGCTCCTGACGATGCTGCTGCTCGATCTCGATCAGTTCGACGACGACGTTGCGCGAGCCGTCGATCTGGTTGACCGTCAGGTGCACGGGCAGCGCCTCGCCGTGGCTCGCTGACGGCCGCTTCAGCTGCGCCTCGATCCGGCTGGTGGAAAACACGTTGTCGGTCACCGCGGCGACTGTCTCGCGCAGCGTCTGCGCGTCGACGAACCAGTCGAAGAGGACGACGCGCGCCATGCTGCGGCGCGACACGCCGAGCACCGCCTCGAACGACGAGTTCGCAAACTCGCACTCGCCTTCGGGGGTGATGATCGCGACCATGGTCGCGAGCAGATCGAGAGCGCCGTGCGCCGCCTCCGTCCGGCCGGAGGCCGCAGAGGCAGGCGTGGCCGGCGCGATCACTGCGCGGGCGGCAGCTTCTGGAGCTCGCGGCGCAGTGCGGCGATGTCGGCCTGCTTGCGCGTGATCGAAGAGCGCATCTCGTTCACCCGGTCGAGATATTTCTGGTAGTTCTTCTCGTCGCCCTGGCGCTCGGGCTGGCCGTTGTTGAAGTCCTTCTGCATCGCCCCGAGGCGCTCTTCCTCGGTTCTCAGCTCGTCCTCGAGGATCTTGCGCGCGTCGCTGTCGCGGGCCCGTTGCGCGATCGGGTCGATCTTCGCGCCCGACCCGGCAGAGGTCGCGGGCACCGCGTTGCCGGGGCGAGGCTTGGTCATCTGCATGATGGTCACCGGCGCCCCCTCGATCTTGCGACAGCCGAGCCGTTCCGCGTCCTTGGCCGTGATCGTGTTCTTGTAGTCGTTGCCGGGGCATCGATACATCACGCTGGCGTCGGCCGTCTCGGCGGCGTGGGCCGACGCTGAAGCGAAGCCGAGCGCGGCGACGGCGAGGAAATGGATGCGGTGGCGCTGCGTCATTCTTTCGTCTCCTGACGACACAACGCCGGGCGGCGCGGTCGGGTCGACAGGGCAACGTATTGTCTCGCAGGCCACGGTCGTGGCAAAACAGCCATCAGACAGGCGCTTCGACCTCTTCTCGGACGCAGACCGCGCGCCCGAAAAAAAGGGACGGCAGCGCCGTCCCCTTCTCGCCGACCGGGTCGCGACCGGGTCAGAGGCTGTAGTACATGTCGAACTCGACCGGGTGCGTGGTCATCCGGAAGCGGGTCACTTCCTGCATCTTCAGTTCGATGTAGGCGTCGAGGTAGCTGTCGGTGAAGACACCGCCCTTGGTGAGGAAGGCTCTGCCCTTGTCGAGATACTCGAGCGCCTGCTCGAGGCTCGAGCAGACCGTCGGGATCTTCGCGTCTTCCTCGGGGGGCAGGTGGTAGAGGTCCTTGGTCGCGGCTTCGCCGGGATGGATCTTGTTCTCGACGCCGTCGAGCCCGGCCATCAGCAGCGCCGTGAAGGCGAGGTACGGGTTGGCGAGAGGATCCGGGAAGCGTGCCTCGACGCGACGACCCTTCGGGCTGGCAACGTACGGGATCCGGATCGATGCCGAGCGGTTCTTGGCGCTGTAGGCGAGCTTGACCGGCGCCTCGAAGCCCGGCACCAGCCGCTTGTAGCTGTTCGTGCCCGGGTTGGTGATCGCGTTGAGCGCGCGCGCGTGCTTGATGATGCCGCCGATGTAGAACAGCGCGAACTCCGAGAGGCCGGCGTAGCCGTCGCCCGCGAACAGGTTCTGGCCGCCCTTCCACACCGACTGGTGCACGTGCATGCCCGAGCCGTTGTCGCCGACGATCGGCTTCGGCATGAAGGTGACCGTCTTGCCGTAGGAGTGCGCGACGTTCTGGATCACGTACTTCTGCAGCTGCAGCCAGTCGGCACGCTGGACCAGCGTCGAGAACCTGGTGCCGATCTCCATCTGCGCCTGGGCGACCTCGTGGTGATGGACCTCGACCGGGATGCCGAGCGACTCGAGGATCAGGCACATCTCCGAGCGCATGTCCTGGAAGGAATCGATCGGCGGGGTCGGGAAGTAGCCACCCTTGACCGTCGGCCGATAGCCGGAGTTGCCGTGCTCGTACTCCTTGCCCGTGTTCCAGGAGGCTTCCTCCGACTCGATCTTGACGAAGCACCCCGACATGTCGACCTGCCAGCGCACGCTGTCGAAGATGAAGAACTCGGGCTCGGGGCCGAAGTAGGCCGCGTCGCCCAGGCCCGAAGCCTTCATGTAGGCCTCGGCGCGTTTGGCCAGGGAGCGCGGGTCGCGTTCATAAGGCTTGCCGTCGGTCGGATCGACCACGTCGCAGGTGAGGATCAAGGTCGGTTCCTCGAAGAACGGATCGATGTTGGCGGTGTTCGGGTCCGGCATCAGCTGCATGTCCGAAGCCTCGATGCCTTTCCATCCGGCGATCGACGAGCCGTCGAAGGCGTGGCCGCCCGTGAACTTCTCTTCGCTGAAGGCGGAGATCGGCACGGTGACATGCTGCTCCTTGCCGCGGGTGTCGGTGAAGCGGAAATCGACGAACTTGACCTCGTTTTCTTTCACGAGTTTGAGGACGTCGGCGACGGTCTTGGCCATCAGGGGCTCCTTGTTTGAGGATAGTGAAACGAGTCGAAGGAATGCAGATTCTGTGCCATTGGGCAGCGATGTCTCGACACGTCGACGTGAACGCAAACGACCCAACGTGGGGCGTATACGGGAGAAAAAGTGTGGCGCCGGATGCTAGCGCACCAACTCGGGGCCAAGGCGTGCGTCAAAGGCGTGCAGCCCGGCCAGGAGCGCCGCGTAAGCTGGAACCACGTCGACAGCGCAGCCTTTGACGCCGACTTCGATGTGGCGTCCGAATTCTGGATGGTCGACGCTGGGCAGACTGAATACCTTGATATGTGCATGGGTCCGCTCGACAGCCTCCATCAGCGGCGTCAGCGCAGCCT